>NZ_JBFXGG010000119.1:0-8771 GCF_050178255.1 Desulfococcus sp.
GCCAATCCGGCCCTGGCGCGGATGCTGGGATACGATTCCGTAGCGGAAGCCGCTTCCGGCATCCATCCTATTGCGGTGGATCTCGCCCGACGCGAAGAACTCCTCTCCGCGACGTCGGCACGGAAGCGCCTCCTGGATATCGAAAGCCGATTCTGCAAAAAAGACGGCGGCGTCATGGACGCGCTGATCCATGTTCGGATCGTTCGGGAAAAGAACGGGTTGCCAAAGCATATCGTGGCGTTTGTCGAGGACGTCGGCGACCGGAAAACCCTCTCACGGGCATTGGCGGAGAGCAGGATCCGTTATCGGAGCGTCTTTGAAAATACGGGCTCTGCAACCATCATCATCGAGAAGGATATGACCATATCCCTGGCCAACACCGGATTTCAGAAGCTCACGGGGTATTCCAGGGATGAGATTGAAGGCAGGATGAAATGGTCCGCCATCATTGCCGATCCGGAAGATCTCGACAGAATGACGACCTACCATTTTAATCGAAGAAAATTGGCCGGGCATGTCCCCATGGAGTACGAATTCATCCTTTCCGGTCGGGAGGGGCGCCGGAAACACGTCGTTGCCCGGGTGGAAATGATCGCCGGTACGGAATGCAGCGTGGCCTCGATTCTCGATATCAGCTCTCTCAAACAGGCAAGACGCAGTCTGCTGGAAAGCGAATCGAAGCTGATCGGCATTGTGGAGGCGTTTGAAGGGTTCATCTACATCTGTTCGTCGGATTACCGGGTCTCTTTCATGAACCGGGCACTGAAGCGTTTTATCGGCAAGGACGGGACGGGTGAATGCTGTTATCAGACGATATACGGCTTGAATGCCCCCTGCGAGTGGTGTGAGAAAAAACGGGTCTTTACCGGCGAAACGGTAACATATGAATTCCGGAGACCCGGGGACAGCCGGTGGTGCTACGCCGTCAGCTCCCCTGTTCTTGACAGGGAAGACGGGGTGACGGGGCAGCAGACGGTCGTCATCGACATCCACGAGCGGAAGCAGGCCGAACTCGCCGTCAAAGAGAAGGATGCATTTCTTCAGAAAGAAAATCAGCGCCTGCGTTCAGCCCTCAAGGAAAGTCGTCATTTCGGAAATATCGTCGGCAAAAGCCCGGTCATGCGACACGTATACGAGATGATTCTGAGAGCCGGGGCAACGGACGCCAACGTCATCATCTACGGCGAATCCGGGACCGGCAAGGAACTGGTGGCCCGAGCCATTCACGACATGAGCGAGCGCGGCGCCCGAAGATTTGTGCCGGTCAACTGCGGCGCCGTTCCGCGGGACCTGATGGAAAGCGAGTTTTTCGGCTACATAAAGGGGGGATTTACCGGCGCCGATAGAGACAAACCGGGATTTTTCGATCATGCCGCCGGAGGCACCCTGTTCCTGGATGAACTGGGGGAAATCTCCGAAGACATGCAGGTGAAACTTCTCCGGGTCCTGGAAGGCGGGGGGTATATCCCCATTGGCGCCCTCGAGTCCCGAAGACCCGATGTCCGGATCATCGCGGCCACCAACCGCAACCTCGCGGAGCTGCGTCGGCAGGGCCGGATACGGGAGGATTTTTTTTACCGGATCCATGTTATTCCGATCTATCTGCCGCCGCTTTGTGAGCGAAGGGAGGATATTCCGCTCCTGGCGGATGCTTTTCTCAAGAAGTACGATCCGTCCGGTCTCGTGAAATTCAGTTCTGTTGAACTCAACATGCTGCACAATTATGACTGGCCGGGGAATGTCCGGGAGCTCGAAAATACGGTCCAGCGCTATGTCAGTCTCAATTCACTCGATTTTCCGGGAGATCCGTACCGACACGGATCGGCGAGCGCCCGGAGCGCCACGGACAATGCCCGGGATACCCAGGGCCGGCTTGGGGATGCCGTGATGGATTTCGAGAAAAAATATGTCGCCGACATCCTGGAGCGGTGTCGGTGGAACCGGACCGAGGCCGCCGCGCTTCTCGGTATCGGACGAAAGACGCTCTACCTGAAAATCAAGCGTCTCGGCATCCGCAGGAATTCCTGAAGATAGAGACTGAAGGCTGAAGGCTGAAGACTGAAGGGGTGCATCTGTGACGTAGGGAACGTTCAGGCCCTTTCAGTCTTCACTCAACTGTCGACTTTCATGATGGTAACCGGAAAGAGGTGCCGGGAGGATACGGTCCGTGCCCCTTCAGCGGTGAGTTTTAGTGCGGCTTAAGCGCCGCGGCGGATCAGCGGCCCGGACTGTTTGAGCGCAGCGAGTTTCCGGGCCGCCCGGAGCAAGCTTTAGCGGCACTTGAACGAAACCGCGTGGGGCGCGGGCCGTATCCTCCCGGCACCGGCCCATGAAAGTCGAAAGTTGAGTGAGTTATTCTTTACTCAATCGGGTCATTTATGCCTCACAGACGCTTTTTGATCGTCTTTTAAATACGTTACGGTAAATCTGTTTTGTGAATGGGTAACAAACAACCCACCAGCTCCCGCTCTCCTTTTCTCCCCTCTATTTTTATAACTGTTTGATTTGAAAATATAAAAATATTTCCTCCGACTGGAGGCACAGCTTTTGCTTTTATGAGCGGCTTGAAAAGCAACGGTTTCTTTTTGTTTACCGGAAGCCGCGTGTTGTGTGGCGGCTGAACCCTGAATCGATCAATGGAGGAAAAAAATGACCATCGGAAAAGTATGCGTGCTCGGTGCGGGAATTATGGGCGCGGGCATCGCTCAGGCATCGGCGCAGGCGGGTCTTGAAACGACCATGCGCGACATCGAGGATCGTTTTGTAGATAACGGGATGGAGATCATCCGGAACAATCTGGCCAGGAGCGTTTCCAAAGGCAGGATGGAAAAGGCCGCCGCCGACGAGATCATGGCGCGCATTACCGGCACCACCGACCTGAAAGCGGCCGCGGGGGATGCCGACCTGGTCATCGAGGCCGTCATCGAGCGGATGGATATCAAAAAAGAGGTTCTTAAAGCACTCGATGCCCTGTGCCGGCCGGATACCCTTTTCGCCTCAAACACCTCCGGCCTTTCCATCACGGAGATGGCCGCCGCCGTCAAGCGTCCCGAAAGGGTGATCGGTATGCATTTTTTCAATCCCGTCCCGGTGATGAAACTGGTGGAGCTGATCCGGGGCTTTGTCACCTCGGATGAGACCCTTCGCCTCAGCAGGGAATTTGTCGAGAAGATCGGAAAGACGCCGGTGGAGGTCAAGGAGGCCCCCGGATTCGCCGTCAACCGCATTCTCTGTCCCATGATCAACGAAGCCGTCTTTGTCCTCGCCGAGGGGATCGCATCGGCCGAAGACATCGACCGTTCGATGATGCTGGGCGCCAACCACCCCATAGGCCCCCTTGCCCTGGCCGACATGGTGGGCCTGGATACGCTGCTCCTGGTTCTGGAAGGCTTTCACCGGGAGTTGGGAGAGGACAAATACCGTCCGGCGCCGCTCTTGAGGAAGATGGTGAGGGCCGGTCACTTCGGGCGAAAGAGCGGCAAGGGTTTCTACGATTATAGGAAGTAGAGGCTGAAGGCTGAAGACTGAAGGCTGAAGGGGTGCGTCCGCGGTGAATGGAGCGTTGATGCCCCTTCAGTCTGAACCTTTGATGAATTTATATTTGGAGGCATTATGGCCCAGATTATCGCGGACCGCAGGGACGTGGATTTCGTACTTCACGAGCAACTGGCGGTCGAAAACCTGTGCAGGCATGAACGGTTTGCCGATTTCAACCGAAAAACAGTGGACCTGGTCATATCCGAGGCCCGCAACCTGGCCGTCAAGGAGATGTTGCCCGCCCTGAAAGCCGGGGATGAGGAGGGATGCACCTTTGAAAACGGCAGGGTTGCGGTTCCGGAGGCCTTTCACCGGATCTACGCCCTTTTCAGGGAAGGGGAGTGGATCGCCATGTCCGACGACCCCCGGTGGGGCGGCCAGGGGATGCCGACGACCGTCTCCCTGGCGGCGAAAAACTATTTTCACGGTGCCAATTTCCCCTTTGTTCTGACCATCCTGCTGGCCCACGGCGCCGGGAAGCTGGTGGAAAAGTTCGGTACGGACCGGCAGAAGGCCCTTTATCTGAAAAAAATGTACTCCGGAGAGTGGGGCGGGACCATGCTGCTGACGGAGCCCGAGGCCGGCTCTGACGTGGGCGCGCTGACGACCACGGCCGTGAGGAACGACGACGGCACCTACAGCATCACCGGCAACAAGATTTTCATCTCCAGCGGAGAGCACGACCTCGCGGAAAACATTATCCATCCGGTCCTGGCGCGGATCGAGGGGGCTCCGGCCGGGACTGCCGGGATCTCGCTGTTCCTGGTGCCCAGGATATGGGTCCATGACGACGGCAGCCTCGGAGAGCCCAATGACATCGTCTGCACCGGCATCGAGGAAAAAATGGGCATTCACGGCAGCCCCACCTGCTCCATGACGCTGGGCGCCAAAGGGCGTTGCCGGGGAACGCTCCTGGGGCAGGAAAACAAAGGCATGCGGGCCATGTTCGTGATGATGAACGAGGCCCGCCTCGATGTGGGCATGCAGGCCCTGGGGTGCGCCTCGGCCTCGTATCTGAACGCCCTGAACTACGCCCGGGAGCGCGTTCAGGGGCGTGACCTCCAGGCGCCGGGCAAGGATGCGCCGGGCGTTCCCATCATTCAGCATCCGGACGTGCGGCGGATGCTGCTCGGCATGAAGGCCGTCACCGAGGGATGCCGGAGCCTCCTCTTCTACATCGGGTGGTGCGAGGATATGATCCGGGTCAGTGATGACGCGGCTGAAAAGGCCCGGTACCAGGGGCTGATCGATGTGCTCATTCCCATCGCCAAAGGCTATGTCACGGACAGGGCCTTCGAGGTGTGCAGCCAGGGCGTCCAGATTTACGGCGGATACGGGTACACCCGGGAGTATCCCCAGGAACAGTATCTCAGGGACTGCAAGATCACCCATATCTACGAGGGCACCAACGGCATCCAGGCCATGGACCTTCTGGGGAGAAAGCTGGGCCTGAACAACGGGAGGGCCTTCGGGGATCTGACGGCCGAAATCCGAAAAACCCTCGACGCCGCGGGCAATCACCCCGACCTTGCGGAACTGGCCGGGGAGACGGCGGCGGCTTGCACCCAACTGACGGAGACGGCCCGCCACATCGGCCTGATGGCCGGATCGGAGCGGATGACGACGGCCTTCGCCCATGCCTATGGCTTTATGGAGGTCACCGGCGACGTGGTGATGGCCTGGATGCTGCTCTGGCGGGCGCTCGTGGCTGCGGAAAAGCGCCGGGAAGGGGTAAAATCGAAGGACGCAAGCTTCTATGAGGGACAGATCGCCGGGGCACGGTTCTTCATTCGGACGGTGCTGCCCGTCAGCCTTGGCAGGATGGCGGTGATTCTCCGCGGGGACGGTATCGCAGTGGAGATCCCCGATGACGCTTTTGCCGGAAAATAAGAAAGGACAGGAAAAATGAAGGATGTTGTCATCGTTTCAGCCTGCCGAACGGCCATCGGGTCCTTCGGCGGAACATTGAAGGATATGAACGGCGCCCAGCTCGGCGGCATTGTCATGAAAGCGGCGGTGGAGCGGGCCGGCATCGATCCGGCCTTGATCGACGACGTTCGATTCGGGTGTTGCATGGAGCACCACGACACCCTGAATGTCACCCGCGTCGCCGCCCTCCTGGCGGGCATCCCCGATGCGGTCCCCGCCGTCACCATCAACCGGGTCTGCATTTCAGGCATGGAGGCCGCCGTTTCGGGCATGGCCATGATCCAGGCCGGCATGGCCGACATTATCCTCGCCGGCGGCGTCGAACACATGTCCGGCGTGCCGTATGTCGTTCCCGGGGCCCGATGGGGGTGTCGTCTTCAGGATCAGGCCTTTGAGGACGCCCTGATTCATGCGCTCCAGTGCGGTTCGCGCCTCATCCCGTTCTCCGAAGACAGCCCGGTCGACACCCATAAATCCCCTGCCGACATGTTCCTGGGGCAGCCCTATATCATGGGCCAGACCGCTGAGCTGGTGGCCCAGCACCTGAACATCAGCCGTGAAGAGATGGATGAGGTGGCGTTGAGAAGCCACAACAATGCCGAGCGGGCCACCCGGGACGGGGCTTTCCAGGCGGAAATCGTGCCGGTGACGGTGCCCCGGCGAAAAAAAGAGCCGGTGATCTTTGACAAAGACGAGCATTTCCGCCCCGGCATCACCCTGGAACAACTGCAGAAACTGCCGCCGGCCTTTGTCCCGAAGATCGGAAAGGTGACGGCCGGGAACGCCAGCGGCCTCAATGACGGTGCCGCGGCCATGATCATCATGTCCGCTGAAAAGGCCGGGGAATTGAACCTGTCGCCCATCGCCAGGATCAGGGCATCGGCCCGGGGGGCCTGTCACCCGACGGTCATGGGACTTTCTCCGGTTCCCGCCGTGAAGAACCTCCTGAAAAACACCGGTATGACGATCGGGGATTTCGAACGGGTCGAACTCAACGAAGCCTTTGCCGCCCAATATATCGGGTGCGAACGGGAACTGGGCCTCAAGCGTGAGATCACCAATGTCAACGGATCCGGCATCGGCCTGGGCCACCCGGTGGGCGCCACCGGCTGCCGGATCATGGTGACGCTGCTCCACGGCATGAAACAGCAGGGCAAAAGCCTGGGACTCGCCACCCTTTGCGGGGGCGGCGGCGTCTCGATGGCCGTTGTACTGGAAATGATGTAATGAACCGGAGGACATGATAATGCAGACACCATCACTATCGGCAGAGGACAAATCAAGGTACGGCACGCTCAACAGGGAGAACCTCGATTTTCTCATGAACCGCTACAACCGGGTGAACCGATGGGTCATCGCGGATATGATCCGGAGGAGCTGCTATCACTATCCGGACAAGACGGCCGTCGTCTTCGGCGAAAAATCCATGACGTACAGGGAACTCGAAGAGGCGAGCAACCGGGTGGCCAACGGCCTCGCGGACCTGGGCGTGAAGAAGTACGACCGTGTCGCCATCCTGGCCCACAACACCATCCATCATGTGCTGACATGGCTGGGGTGCTGCAAGATCGGCGCGATCTACCTGGCCGTCAACTACCTGCTCAAGGGCAAGGATATCGCCTATTGCATCGATCACTCCGAAAGCCGGGTGTTCGTTGTCGAAGATGCCCTGCATCACCTGGTTTCGGATGTTCTGGACGGCATGAAGACGGTGCGGAATCTGATCTGGTCCGACGATATGGCCGGCCAGGCCCCGCCGGACGACCGGTTCATGAATTTCGAGACCTGGTACAAAGCCTGTCCGGCGGAGGAGCCCAGGGTGATCCTCCGGATCGAGGATCCCTGCCAGATGACCTACACCAGCGGCACGGAGTCTCTCCCCAAGGGCGTGATCATCAGCAACCAGGCGCTCATGGCCGAGTACATGGGGGCCATCATCGACGGGAGATACGGT
This sequence comes from Desulfococcus sp., assembly GCF_050178255.1. NCBI lineage: Bacteria > Pseudomonadati > Thermodesulfobacteriota > Desulfobacteria > Desulfobacterales > Desulfococcaceae > Desulfococcus > Desulfococcus sp. Next base: position 7,421 of record NZ_JBFXGG010000119.1, read on the forward strand.
GCGGACGACATCAACGTCAATGCGCTCCCCATCTATCACTGTGCCCAGCGGGACGTTTTCATGAATCCCATATTCTGGGTCGGCGGGACCAATGTCCTCATGGCCCCGGATATCGGCGATATCCTGAAGACCATCGCTTCCCACAAGGCCACCATGTTCTTCGCCCCGCCCACGGTCTGGATCGGGATGATGCGCCATCCGGATTTCGACACATACGATCTGTCCTCCCTGAAAAAGTGCTACTACGGCGCCTCCATCATGCCGGTGGAGATCCTCAAGGAGATGCTGAAACGCCTCCCCGGGGCCGGTATCTGCAACTACTACGGCCAGACGGAGCTGGCCCCTTACCACACCATCCTGAAAGCCGAAGACGCCCTGTCAAAACTGGGATCGGCCGGCATGGGCGGTTTGAACATGGAGACCCGCCTGGAGGACGATCTCGGCAATGCCGTCGAGGTCCCGGGCGTTCCGGGGGAGATCTGCGGCAGGGGACCCCATGCCATGATCATGTATTTCAAGGATCCGGAAAAGACCGAGGACGTCATGCGGGGCGGGTGGTTCCACTCCGGGGACATCGGGATCCTGGACGAGGATCGGTATGTTGCCGTAGTCGATCGCAAAAAGGATATGATCAAGACCGGCGGCGAGAACGTGTCCACCCGGGAGGTGGAGGAAATCATCTATCAGGACCAGCGGGTGGAGGAGGTTGCGGTCATCGGCGTGGATCATGCCAAGTGGGTGGAGGCGGTCACCGCCGTTGTGGTTCCCCGGAAGGGAAAGACGATAACCGAAGAAGAGATCATTCAACGCTGCCGTGAACATCTGGCGCCCTTCAAGGTTCCCAAAAAGATCGTCTTCATGGAAGCGCTCCCCAAGACGCCCACGGGCAAGATCCTGAAGCGCGAGATGCGAAAGACCTACAAGGACATGTTTCTGGAAGAATAGCCGAAGGCTGCCATCCGGCGACTTCAGGCTCACGGATGCTCGTGGTCGTGAGGTTCGCTGTCGTGCCCCGGGTGGGGGTGCTCGTGGTATCGGAGGGGCGCGTGGTCGTGGGCTTTGTCGCCGCCGTCGTGCCGATGAACGAAGCGGTGGGGGTGTTCGTGGACGTGCTCGTGGGGATGGGTGTGCACCATCCCGCCGTGACGGTGGGGATGTTCGTGGCGGTGCCGGTGAGGGTGGCTGTGCTCGTGTTCGTGCTGCAGCTCCCGGATGGCGCCGCTGCAGTCCCGCCGGTAGGTGAAGGCGAGGCCGTTGAGGCTGCCCAGGGCCTCGTCCCGCATGAATTCCCGGGTCGGCACGTCGCAGCCGATCACCCCCTGGTGCATGACCAGGGTGCGGCGGGTCAACT
>NZ_JBFXGG010000120.1:0-4513 GCF_050178255.1 Desulfococcus sp.
CCAGGTCGCCGCCGGGATAGAGGGCGCGGGGATACATCTCCCTGAAGGAGATGAAGTCGACCCGGCCGCGCTCGGCCATGGCGGCGGCCAATTCAAGGCAATAACCGCTCACGCCCCGGAGAGGCGGGAAAGAGCCCAGCATGGCGATGGTGTTTACTGTCGTCATTCACGCCTCGTTTCGTCTGCTCATCCAGGCCGTCAATACGATTGAAGTTCAACTTTCATGATGGTGACCGGCCTATGAAAATCGAAAGTTGAGATTGAAGCCCATCCGGCTTTCTCCTCTACCACACCCGCCTCGGTCCATCAAGATGTCCGAAGCCGCTCTCTTTCGGGGGGTGTCGATTTCTGAGCGACGTGGGACGCACGGTTATCCCCTTGATTTATACGGCTCGATTGGGTAATAACACTTTCATGAGTTGATCGCCGTCCCCGAAATCGGGGGCGATAACCTGAAATCGAAATTACAAGTTGAGGTTATGAGCCATCTGCAAACCTTTCGCGTTTTGCCCGACATCCCCGAGGCCCTCTCCTTTCTGGAGGTCCTTTCCCGAAATATCTGGTGGTGCTGGCAGTATGACGCCGTCGAGCTGTTTCGCCGCATCGACCCCCGGCTGTGGGACGGGTGTGGGCGAAACCCTATTCTTTTTCTGACCTATATTCCCCAGAAACGGCTGGAGGAGCTGGCCGCGGACAAGAGCTTTCTGAGTCACCAGGAACGGGTCCGGTCCCAGTTCCAGAAGCTTGCCTGCGCCGGCCGGGGCGACAATGGTTCGTTGCCGGCCCGTCGGTACGCCGTCGCTTATTTTTCCATGGAATTCGGGATCCACGAGAGCATTCCGCTCTTTGCCGGCGGGTTGGGCATCCTGGCGGGGGATCACCTGAAGGCCGCTTCTGACATGGATCTGCCCCTGGTGGGTGTCGGGTTGTTATACCGCCAGGGCTATTTCCGGCAGTTTCTCGACCAGGACGGGTGGCAGCAGGAGGAGTATCCCGAGACCGACATCTACCAGCTTCCCATCGAAAAGGCAAAAGACGCCAGGGGAGACGACCTCTATGTCTCCGTCGCCGGTCCGGACGGCGACATCACCGCCGCGGTCTGGCGTCTGAATGTCGGATGCGTTCCGCTCTACCTTCTCGACAGCAATGTCTCCGTCAATCCAAGGGAGATTCGGGACATCACCTCAAAGCTCTATATCGGGGAGGAAAAGATGCGCATCGCCCAGGAGATGCTCCTGGGCATCGGCGGCATGCGGGCGCTGGCCGCTCTCGATATCCATCCGGCCGTCTGCCACATGAACGAAGGGCATTCGGCTTTCTCCAGCCTCGAGCGTATCGCCCAGATTCGGGAGAACCATCATGTGGACCTGAAAACCGCCCTCGAAATCATCCCCCGAACCACCGTTTTCACGACCCATACCCCCGTGTCCGCGGGAAACGAGGAATTTCCCGTGGAGCTGATCCGGCCCTATCTCGTTCCCCTGGAGGAACGCATCGGCGCCACGGCGGACGAAATCCTGTCATGGGGGCAGGCCCAGGGGGCCCCGCCGGATTCACCCATCTCCATGTTTGTCCTGGGCGCCCATATGGCGCGCTACTGCAACGGCGTCAGCGAACTCCACGGCCAGGTGGCCCGCCGCATGTGGACCCATGTGTGGCCGGAGGTTCCGGAGTACGAGATTCCCATCAGCCACGTGACCAACGGCGTGCACATCCCCTCCTTTCTCTCCCGGGAGCTCGCGTTGCTATTCGAGCGCTATATCGGACCGGAGTGGCACCATCATCCCTCCAACCCCGGCAACATCAAGCGGGTGGACGACATCTACGAAGAAGAGGTGTGGCGGGCCCATGTGATGTGCCGGGCCCGTCTGATCCGAACCTGCCGCAAACTCATGATGCGCCAGTACAAACGGCGGAACGCCCCCAAGGAGATGTTGCGGGATGCCGAGCTGGTCCTGGATCAGGACATCATGACCATCGCCTTTGCCCGGCGTTTTGCCACCTACAAGCGCGCCAACCTGCTCCTGCAGGACCCGGAGCGCTTCGAGGCCCTTTTGACGGACAAGAACCGACCGGTCCAGTTCATTTTCGCCGGGAAGGCTCACCCGAGAGACCACGAAGGCAAGGAACTGATCAAACGCCTGGTGCAGTTCGCCCGCAAGTCCGAGATCCGGAACCGCATCGTTTTCATCGAGGACTACGACATTCATGTGGCCCGGTTTCTGGTTCAAGGCGCGGACGTCTGGCTCAATACCCCCAGGCGCCCGCTGGAAGCCTGCGGCACCTCGGGCATGAAGGCGGCCATCAACGGTGTTTTGAATTGCAGCATTCTGGACGGGTGGTGGTGCGAGGGGTATGCCGAGAACCGGGGATGGAAGATCGGCAGCGGGGAGGAGTACGTCGACCCCGCCTACCAGGACGCCGTGGAATCCCAGGCCCTTTTCAACGTCCTCGAGGAAGAGGTGGTGCCCTGTTTTTATGATCGAAAGAACGGGGATATCCCCGTCCGATGGGTCAAGATGATGAAGAACTCGATGAAAATGGGCATGGGGATCTTCTGCAGCCACCGGATGGTCGCCGAGTACAACGGCCGTTTTTACGACCCGGCCCGGGAACACCTGTTCGAACTTCTGTCGGACGGTGCGAGCCGCGCCCGGAAACTGGCGGCCCAGAGGAAAAAAGTCAACGCTCAGTGGGGAGACATTCGAATTCAACCGCCGATCCAGGAGACCGAAGGGCCTTTTCGGGTGGGGGAGAAGCTTCACATGACTGCCCTGGTCGACCTGGGGGACCTGGCGCCGGAAGACGTGACCGTAGAGCTTTTTTACGGCCTGGTGCAGTCGGCGGATCGCGTGATGTCGGGAAAGGCCAAAAAGATGGAAATGCTCGAAGCCCACGGCGGCGGCCGATATCTCTATGCCTGTGACATTACCTGTCGGGTTTCGGGTCGGTACGGCTTCACGGCCCGGGTGCTTCCGGCCGGGGACGCGTGGGCGAGGTTCCAGCCGGGCCTGCTCCTTTGGGCCTGACAGGGATTCGACATGAATGTAACGATAACCGCGCTGTCGGCACGGGGGCCTGTTGATCGATAACGTCGCGGAAGCGGGGATGGAAACTTCATTCCTGCGGAAAGGATAACCATGGCGGCAACACTGCGGAATCCGAGAATTTTGATCGTGACGCCGGAGGTCACTTATCTGCCGGATCGAATGGGGAGTCTGGCCAACACGCTGACTGCAAAGGCCGGGGGTCTGGCCGACGTGTCGGCGGCATTGGTGAGCGCTCTGTTCGAGCAGGGAGCGGATGTTCATGTCGCACTGCCGGATTACCGGGCCATCTTCAGCGACCGTCTGGCGCCCTTTCTCAAGAAGGAGCAGCGGACGATCCTCGAGGTCATTCCGGAGGAGCGGATTCATCTCGTGGAAGACAGCTCCTTTTTTTACCTGAATCGAATCTATTCGGGGGACGGCCTCGAGAACACAAAGCTGGCCCTGACCTTTCAACGGGACGTCCTCAACTATATCGTCCCCCGGGTCAAGCCCGACCTGATCCACTGCAACGACTGGATGACGGCCCTGATCCCGGCCATGGCCCGGGAGCGGGGCATCCCCTGCCTCTTCACCATCCACAATATCCACACGGTCAAATGTTATCTCGCCCATATCGAAGACCGGGGCATCGACGTCGCCTCCTTCTGGCGGCATCTTTATTACGAACGCCCGCCGCAGGATTACGGCGAGTCGTGGAACACCAACCTCATCGACCTGCTGACCAGCGGCATCTTCGCGGCACATTTCGTCAACACGGTGAGCGACACTTTTCTCCGGGAGATCGTCGAGGGGCGTCATGATTTTGTCGAGCCTTCGATCCGAAGCGAACTGGCCCAAAAATACCATGCCGGTTGCGCCGCCGGAATTCTGAATTCACCGGACCCCTCCTTCAATCCCCGGGATGACCGGATGATCCACCAATCCTACGGCCCCGACGACCATGCTTCGGCCAAACAGGAGAACAAGCGGTTCCTCCAGGCATCCCTGGGGCTGATCGAGGATGAAAACGCGCCGCTCTTTTTCTGGCCGTCCCGGCTGGATCCCGTTCAGAAAGGGTGCCAGCTGCTGGCAGATATTTTATTTCACGTGATATCGGAGTATTGGGAAAAAAAGCTTCAGGTCATCTTTGTGGCGGATGGTCCGTATCACCGCCATTTCAGGGATATCGCCCGGTTTCACGGGTTCGAGAACCGAATCGCCGTCTGCCATTTTGACGAACACCTCGAGCACATGGCCTATGGCGCGTCGGATTTCATTCTCATGCCCTCCCGCTTCGAGCCGTGCGGGCTGCCCCAGATGATCGCCCCCATATACGGCAGCCTCCCGGTGGCCCACGACACCGGCGGCATCCACGATACGGTGACCCATTTGAACGTGGCCGAAGACAAGGGCAACGGGTTCCTCTTCGAGACCTACGATGCCGACGGACTGTTCTGGGCCATCCGCGAGGCCATGCAGTTTTA
>NZ_JBFXGG010000120.1:4613-8759 GCF_050178255.1 Desulfococcus sp.
GGAGGTGGAGCGGCTTCTGACCGCACCGGACACGACCCGTCCTTCAGGCGCGAGAAACGCGGCCATGCTGGAGCTGCTCTATGCCGCGGGGTTGCGGGTGTCGGAGCTCGTGAACCTGAAACGGCACGACGTCAACCTGGAGGTCTGCTGCCTGAAAGTGAAGGGGAAGGGGGCTGCGGAAAGGCTCGTCCCCATCGGGCTTCACGCCAGGGAAAAACTGATCTTCTACCTCGAAACCGCAAGGCCCCTGCTTCTCAAGGGATGCGACAGCCCCGTTCTGTTCGTTGCCAGGGCCGGAAAGCCGATGACGCGGCAAGGGTTCTGGAAGATCCTGAAACAATATGCCGACCGGTCCGGCATCCGAAAACGCATCACCCCCCACAGTTTTCGGCACGCCTTTGCCAGCCATCTTCTCGAGAACGGTGCGGATCTGAGATCGATCCAGATGATGCTCGGTCATGCCGATATCTCTTCCACCCAGATCTACACCCATGTGGCCCGGAAGCGGCTGCAGGAGATCCACGAGAAATATCATCCCCGGGGATAAGGGGTCGATTGAACAAAGACGGTTGTGGTATTATTCCGGAAAAAATTGACGCATCATCCATCGATGGCTATATATATAGGTTTAGCCTGAAGAGCCTATTTGACGGATTGCGCTGTGCTTCACTATGGAAAGGAAGGATCATGATTTATATCGGAAGCTTTCTTCATACAACCAACCAGCAGGAAGAATCCGAGGAAGACAGAAGGCATGGCGAGTTCAACCTTCTCGTCGATGCCGCGAGCAAGGACGCCGCACTCCACCTGTTTCGGGATCGCATCCGCCAATTTCGGGACACCACCGACCTCTTTGAGGGCGAGTGCCGGATATTCCTGTCTCGATTACTTGAACTGGACGGCATCTCAAAGGGTAAAGCGCTGTTGACCAACTACAAATCCGTGGCCGGAGACCCGTTGATGCCGTACATCGGCTGCTCATATCCCTCCGAGGAGACGGACGGGTGCCGGATTATCGACTGGAACGACAACAGGCCGGAAATCGACGGCCGAGAGGGGCATCTGTTCTTGAAATTCGAGGCGGATCAAAAGGGAGTTTGCGATGAGTGAACCGGGAAACAAGGTCATCTATTCGATGATCGGCGTCAGCAAGTTCCACAACAAGAAGCCGATCATCAAGGATATATCGCTCTCGTATTTTTACGGCGCGAAAATCGGGGTGCTGGGCCTCAACGGCGCCGGCAAGTCGACGCTGCTCAGGATCATGGCGGGGGTGGACACCGACTATAACGGAGAGACGATTCTATCCGAAGGGTACACCGTCGGTTTCCTGGAGCAGGAGCCGCTGGTGGATGTCGACAAAACCGTCCGCGCGGTGGTGGAGGAGGGGGTCCGGGAGACCGTGGACCTCATGAACGAATTCAATCGCATCAACGAGCAGTTTGCCGAACCCATGAGCGACGATGAGATGGACCGTCTCCTGAAACGGCAGGGTGAGGTCCAGGACAAGCTCGACGCGTTGGATGCGTGGGACCTCGATGCCCGGCTGGAGATGGCCATGGACGCCCTCCGCTGCCCGCCGGGCGACACCCCCGTGAGTGTGCTGTCCGGCGGCGAGCGGCGCCGAACCGCCCTCTGCCGGCTGTTGCTCCAGAAGCCGGATATCCTGCTGCTGGATGAGCCCACCAACCATCTCGACGCCGAGTCGGTGGCCTGGCTCGAGCACCATCTCCAGAATTACGCCGGGACCGTCATTGCCGTGACCCACGACCGGTATTTCCTGGACAACGTGGCGGGGTGGATCCTCGAGTTGGATCGCGGCTACGGCATTCCCTGGAAGGGAAACTATTCCTCCTGGCTGGAGCAGAAGCACAAGCGGCTCGCCAAGGAGGAAAAACAGGAGAGTCAGCGCCGGAAAACCCTCGAGCGGGAGATGGAGTGGATCCGCATGTCGCCCAAGGGGCGGCGGTCCAAGTCCAAGGCCCGCATCACCGCCTATGAATCGCTGCTGAAGCAGGAGACGGAAAAACGAAACGAGGATCAGGAAATCTACATTCCGCCGGGGCCCCGGCTCGGGAACGAGGTCATTTCAGCGGAGGCCGTCACCAAGGCCTACGGTGATCTGCTCCTGATGGAGGATCTCTCCTTTGCCGTCCCGCCGGGGGCCATTGTCGGCGTCATCGGTCCCAACGGCGCCGGAAAGACGACCCTGTTCCGGATGATCACCGGCCAGGAGAAGCCCGACGCGGGTACCTTCAAGGTCGGGGACACCGTGTCTCTGGCCTATGTGGATCAGAGTCGGGACGTGCTCTCGCCAGAAAAGAATATCTGGGAGACCATCTCCGACGGCAAGGATACCATCACCCTGGGCAATCGGGAGGTAAATTCCCGTGCCTATGTGGCACGGTTCAATTTTTCAGGCTCGGATCAGCAGAAGAAGGTCGGTATGTTGTCGGGCGGCGAGCGGAACCGGGTTCACCTGGCCAGAATCCTCAAACAGGGGGCCAACGTGCTGCTGCTGGACGAACCCACCAACGACCTGGACGTCAATACCATGCGAGCCCTGGAGGAGGCCCTGGAAAACTTCGCGGGGTGTGCCGTGGTGATCAGCCATGACCGATGGTTTCTGGACCGGATCGCCACTCACATTCTGGCTTTCGAAGGCGAGAGTCAGGTCGTCTGGTTCGAAGGCAATTATTCCGATTATGAAAAGGACCGCAAGGCGCGGCTGGGCGCGGATGCCGACGTTCCCCACCGCATCCGGTACCGCCGGCTGACCCGAACCTGAACCGGCACGGCGAGGAGGAGTTTCCAGGCATGACAGACATGACGACAATCGACTACGGGCCTCTGGATCGCCCGGAGATCACGGCGGTGCTGTTCCATCCGCGTGGTGAAAGGCCTTTGGGCGGCGGGGACGACGCGCCGGGGATCACGGTGAGCATTCCCGTCGAAGAAGGGGTCGAGATCGGCGGGCGTTTTCACATCGCGGGCAAGACGGCGCCCAACATCCTTTTTTTCCACGGCAACGGTGAAATCGTCTCCGACTACGACGACCTGGGTCCGGTCTACAACCGGATGGGGATCAATTTCCTGCCGGTGGATTATCGGGGGTATGGCCGCTCCACCGGAAGCCCCACCGTGACGGCCATGATGCGAGACTGCCACATCATCCTGGGCTTTACCCTGAAATGGCTCTCCGACAACGGCTGCACGGGCCCCCTGGCGGTCATGGGGCGGTCCCTGGGCAGTGCGTCGGCCCTGGAGCTGGCCGCCTGTTATGAAGACGGGATCCACGGGGTCATCATCGAGAGCGGGTTCGCCTGGGCCGGTCCGCTGCTGGCGCTTCTGGGGGTCGATGTCGCCGCTGTTGGATTCGAGGAAAAAAAGGGCTTCCGGAACATCGACAAGATCCGCTCGGTGAGCCGGGACTGCCTGATCATCCATGCGGAGAGGGACCATATCATCCCCTCGGGCGACGGCCGGGCCCTTTACGAAGCCTGCGGCGCGGTGCGAAAGCGCCTGCTGATGATACCGGGAGCCGATCACAACGACCTGCTCTATGTCGGTTATGCCGATTACATGGACGCCGTGCAGACATTTATCAAAGGCATCAGCGGGTCGGCCGGGTGAGAAAGCGGAAGCCGAAGGCTTGAAGCCCCCCCTGTTGCCCCGTTTGCCGGAAACAGACGACCGCAATTGACGTTGCGACACATATCAGAAGGAGAATATACAACATTTGATGGTTAAATCCCTATTCAACAATATCCGGAACAAACTGAAGCGATTTCGAAACTCGAATACGAAACCCGATCAGAAACCAGAGGCGACATCAGATCCTGAACAGGATGTTGAAAGCCGCGACAAAATCCTTCGGGGAAAGCCCGTCGCATCCGGGGATGCGGGTACCCGAAAAGGCGCAGCGGCCGAAGGTGACGACAGCGATCGCGCGGAGGCCGAAAGGCCCCGACCGAAACGGCGTCGACCGCGGAAAAAAGGAAAAGCGAAACCCGAGCCGGCCGTTGATGACGAGAGGGCGGCGTCTGCCCGGCACGACGGATGGGATCTTTCGAGTTTCGAGGTTCCCGTCGCCGAGGGGAAAACCCGCTTTCACGATCTCGACCTTCCCGGAGAAATCCTGCATGC
>NZ_JBFXGG010000121.1:0-8714 GCF_050178255.1 Desulfococcus sp.
CATCATGGATCGGCGGATTCAGTCTCCCCCCCATCACCATTCTTTTCATGGTGGTGGTGGTCTATTTTTTCGGAGGGTGCTTCATGGACTCTCTGGCTCTCGTTATGCTGACCGTTCCGATTTTTTTTCCCCTGGTCGTATCCCTGGGGTATGATCCCATATGGTTCGGGATCATCATCGTGATGGTGACGGAGATGGGGGTCATCACGCCACCCGTGGGAATCAATGTATACGTGGTTTACGGTGTTGCCAGGTCGCTGCCGGGGGGCATGTCCCTGGAAGCCATTTTCAAGGGTATCATGCCGTTCATGCTGGCGATCCTCGTGGGCATTATTATTCTCGCTGTTTTTCCTCAGATCATTCTGGTGCTGCCGAACCTGATGTACTGACCGGATAACCAACAGCTGTCTGTATGCGTTAGCCGTATCCTTCCGGCACCGGCCTATGGAAGTCGAAAGTTGAGCAATATTCTTTTACGGCGGGGGGAAAGAGACGGTTGACAAATATTGGGTTCCATGTAAACTATTGAAAATAGAAAATTGCGCCACTTGAAAACCGTTTGGGAACGGAACGGGTGGGAATGGAGATATTCGACCATGGAAAAAGACAAACCGATCCAATGGCGGCTGAGATCCAAGATATGGCTCGAGGTGGAAGGTCGTCCGGTCATGGGTGAAGGTCGCATGGCCATGCTCCAGGCAATCTATCGCCACGGATCGATCATCGAGGCCTCACGGGAAACCGGGATTCCCTATCGCAAGATGCGGGGAGCCATACGGGACATGGAAAAGATCATTGGCCGGCCTTTGGTCCATGCCTACCGGGGGGGCGACGACGGCGGGGGAGCCGTCCTGACGGCGGATGCCCTTTCGCTGATCGATTCCTTCAAGAAATTCTCGTCCGACGTTCAGAAGGAAGCGGGTGTTCGACTTTAACGGCACAGGCAGTAATTTTATGCCACCGAGTGGCAAAATTTGCCATTCGGGTTTGACACATCAATAAGGAGACCCTATCGCATGAAATCATTTGATGCGTTGCTCGCGGAATCGGCCGAGCGGCACGGGCACTTGTGTGCCGGCCAGGTCATCGGGGTGCGCATGGCCATGTTGGGGTGCCGTTTAGTCGGTATCGAAAACCCCAAAGCGCCGCAGTTCCGTAAGAAACTGATTGTCTATGTTGAAATCGATCGATGTGCCACCGACGCCATCGAAAGCGTGACCGGGTGCCGGATGGGAAGACGATCCCTGAAATTCAAGGACTTCGGCATCAATGCAGCGACATTCGTTAATATCGATACAAGGGTGGCCTACCGCATCGTGTCTACGGAAACCTCCAGGAATATCGCGAAAGAATACGCCCCGGAGGAACGGGATATCCGCCGTCAGCAGTTGGAGGGCTATAAACGCATGCCCGACGACCTCCTTTTCGAGGTGCAGCGGGTCGGGGTGAACCTGCCTGAATGGGAAATGCCCGGACCGCCGCGTCGTCACGCGGTGTGCAGCCGGTGCGGCCAGATGGTCCGGGACGGTCGGGAGGTTCGCATCGGCAGTGAAAGCTTGTGTCGGTTGTGTGCCGGAGAAAGTTATTTTTACCCCATCGCGGATCCGGATAACCGGATGCATGGGGATTCATTTAAGGAGATCGGAACATGATTCAAGTCGTCAGAATCGAGGATGCGGTAGGACACCCCCTGGCCCATGACGTTACTGAAATTCGACCGGGTGAATTCAAGGGACCCGCATTTCATCGGGGGCATATTCTGAGTTGTCGGGATCTGGATCATCTGCGCCGGCTGGGAAAAGAGCATCTCTATATCCTGAAGCCCGAAGGCGACGAAGTCCATGAAGATGATGCCGCCAAGGCGATTGCCGGGGCGCTCTGCGGCGAGGGGGTCGGTTGGCACGATGCTCCTCGGGAGGGAAAAATTCTTCTTCGTGCCACCCGGGACGGAATGCTTAAAGTCGATGTGACGGTTCTGAATCGTTTCAACGCCATTGGGGAAGTGATGTGCGCCACTCGGCACACACACACCCTGGTCAAGCGGGGTGAGGAGGTGGCGGCTACCCGGGCCATTCCACTGCTGATTTCCCGGAAAACCCTCGAGGCGGCCGTCAGTGAAGCCCGGAGCACCGATGCCGGCGTCCTGCAGGTGCTGCCTCTGAAGCGGGCCGAGGTCGGTGTCATGATTACCGGCAGCGAGGTGTTTTACGGCCGAATTGAGGATAAGTTTCAACCCATAATCCGTAAAAAGGTGACGGATCTGGGCGGCCATGTGATCGATGTCGTGTTTCTGCCCGATGACGACGCCCTGATTGCCGAGGCGGCGCTGAAGTTCGTTGAACGCGGCGCCGATATTATCGTCACGACGGGCGGCATGTCGGTGGATCCCGACGACCGTACCCGGTTTGCCCTCGCACAGGCCGGTGCGGTGGACATGGTATACGGTTCAGCGGTGCTTCCCGGGGCCATGTTCATGATCACCTACCTGAAGGGGATTCCCGTATTGGGCATCCCGGCCTGCGGCATCTTCGCGACGACCACCGTTTTCGATCTGATCTATCCCCGGGTGCTCACCGGTGAAAAGATCACTCGCCGGGAGATTGCCGAACTGGGCCACGGCGGCCTGTGCCTCAACTGCAGGAAATGTGTTTACCCGATGTGTCCTTTCGGAAAATAAGAATCGCCCCGGCGGGGCTTATCAGGAGTGGTAGATGATCGATGATCTGGCGATAGGGCTGGAAGAGGCTCTTGGAATGACCTTGGATCGAGTCGTTCCTCTCGCAGCGGAGACGGTGGCGTTGATCGAAGGTGTCGACCGGGTGGTTTCCCACGACTTGGCGGCTCTGGTGGACTCCCCGTCTGTTGACGCCTCCCTGAAAGACGGCTACGCGGTGCTTTCCGAGGAGGTGGCTGCCGCCTCCGCCGAACACCCCGTGCGGCTTTCGGTGACCGGTATGATGGCTGCGGGTGAAAAACAAGATATTCGGGTGGTGCCGGGGACGACGGTTCGGGTATTGACGGGTGCTAAAATTCCCACCGGCGCCGATGCGGTGGTATCCGAGGAGTTCGTCAGGATCGAAGGCCGCGAGGTGCTTGTCGGGACGTTTGCTGAAATCGGCCGCAATATTTTAGCCCGGGGCAGCGACGTCGGTCGTGGGAAGGTCGTTGCCAGAAAGGGCAGCCGCCTGACGCCGGGTATGGTGGGGATGTTGGCCGCCGCAGGCCACAGCAGCGTTTCGGTGATTCGGACTCCCATGGTGGGGATTCTCGCCACCGGTGACGAGGTCGTGGCTCCCGGCCAGCCTTTGCCCGAAGGAAAGCTTTACGCCAGCAACATCACCACTCTGGGGGCATGGTGCCGCCGCTATCGGATGAAGACCCGACTGGCCTTGGTCCGTGATGATCCCGAAGAGATCTACAATGTTTTGAAAACGCTTTCGAATCATGCCGACGCCGTTGTAACCAGCGGCGGAGCCTGGACCGGAGACCGGGATATGGTGGTGCGGATTCTCGATCGTCTGGGATGGCAACGGGCGTTTCACCGGATTCGTATCGGTCCTGGAAAGGCTGTGGGATTCGGCCTTCTGGAGGGAAAGCCGGTTTTCATTCTTCCAGGCGGACCGCCTTCCAACCTGATGGGTTTTCTGCAGATCGCTCTTCCGGGGTTGTTGAAATTGGCCGGTCACGGTCGGCCGGGCCTGCCCGTTATTCCGGTTCGAACCGCATCGGATCTTCTGGGCCGCCATCCTCGCTGGACTCAGTTCATTTTTGGAATGATCGAAACACGGTCGGATCTTCCGGTTTTTTATCCCCTGAAAGGGGCAAGCCGCCTACAATCCATGGCCGAGGCCGAAGCCGTTATCGCCATACCTGAGGGCGAAACCGTGATTCCGGCCGGCACGGTGATTCCGGCGCAACTTTTGGAATAATCCATGCAAGACGGAGGGACCCACGACTGCCGAATACAGGGATTCAGGCTCCCGGGATGTCGCCGGAAGAAATGAGGAATCTGGCCTGAACAAGGTCGGCCAGGGCAAAGACGTCATCGATATGGAACCGGGGCACGCCAAGATCCATGGGCACGTCCGACATAACGGCAAACAGCGTGCCCGGATTTGCTTTGTCGTGCATGGGGTGCCGGTGGGCTGTGCTCAGGAAGATTTCGATCTGAGGCATCCCGGCGTTTTTATAACCTTCGGTCAAAACAATGTCCATATCCGATAGCTGTTCGGCGACAATCCGGTTGAGATCGACCTCCTTGGCCACATCCTTGATGACCGAAAGCTTCCAGGGGGAGGAAATAACCACGGCATCGGCCCCGGCCTGTTTGTGACGCCAGGTGTCCTTGCCTTCGTGGTCGATGTCGAATCCGTGGGTGTCGTGTTTGACTGTGCCGACCCGGTAACCCCTTCGTTTCAACTCGGGGATGAGCTTTTCCAGAAGAGTGGTTTTCCCCGAGCGTTTCTTGCTGACGATCGAGATGACGGGCGGTTTCACGTCAGGCCTCTTTTTTTTGCAGGATTCGGGGGAACTACCAGGACCGGCAATTTTGCGCCGCGAAGGACGTTTTTGATGGTCGCCCCGACGGAGGTCCCGGTGATGAAGCCCTGGTGGGCGCCCATGACGATAAGGTCGCAATTGTGTTTCCCGGCCTGGGTGATGATGTCTTCCACCACCTCGCCGTCCGTGAGGACGATCTCACGGGAATGGTATCCACAGGCGTTGTCTTCGATACCCGCTTCGGCGCAGAACTTCTCCAGCGCTTCACGGATCACTCGATTTCCGGATCTTTTGTCGATCAGATTATCCCGGGCTGTTTTAGCGTGGGCTTCCGTATACGACTTCCATTTCTCTTCCCCCAGCATTCCCCGGAGCTGGGATTCCACGTATTCCGGTATCTTTTCGATCACGTGAAGCAACACCAGCGTCGCCTGGTACCGGGTGGCCAGGGAGGCGGCGAATTCAAAGGCCGGTATGCAGTTTTCGGTGAGGTTCGTGGCTAAAAGGATGGATGAAACGGATTTCATACTGTCTTCGCCTTCCTGAGAGCTGATGTTGGCTTACCGTCGTTCCCGGATATCGGCGGGGATGTCATTTCGGCCCCTCCCGCCCGCTCCGCATGATCAGTAGGATAATAATGTTCGAAACTTATGTCAATATCGTTCGTTATCTTCAGATCGGTCGCCGGGAAGGACCGAAGATCCCCGCCATGTATAAACTCTCGGCACCCGGGCCATAACCGAGGAAACCACCTCGTAGTTGATGGTTCCCAGCCACCCGGCGATCTCGTCGGCGGAGATGCTTTCGCGGCCTTGATTCCCCAGGATCACCACTTCATCCTCGGCTTTGATGCCGGGGACATCACCGACGTCGAGCATGGTCAGATCCATGCAGATCCGCCCGATGACGGGTACCCTGAGGCCCCCGGCCAACATGATCCCGCGAGAGGAGAGCCCACGGGGATATCCATCCGCATATCCTACCGGGACCGTGGCGATAACGGTGGGCTTCGGGGTTGTGTAGGTGCTGCCGTAGCTCACCTGAAATCCAGCAGGAACGGATTTGATCTGTGCGATTCTGGCCTTCAGGGTCATGGCGGGGATGAGGTCTATCCGGGATCTGGCGACGTCGTTGGAGGGATACAGGCCGTAAACGGCGATACCCGGACGAACCATGTCGAGATGGGTTTCCGGCATATCGATGACGGCCCCACTGTTGGCGGCATGGCGCAGGGGAAAGGTGACGCCGCTTTGAGCCAGTTCGGAAAGGGTTGTCATGAACCGTTCGAACTGGCGTCCGGCACTGGTTTTATCCCGATCGTCGGCGGAAGCAAAGTGGGTGTAGATGCCTTCCGGGATGAGCCCCTCGAGATGGGCGATGCGTTCGATTTCCCGAACACTGTCCGATCCGTGGAGGATATCGAGATCTGGTGCCGCAAGCCCGATTCGGCCCATTCCGGTGTCAAGCTTGACGTGAACCGGAAGGGGTTTCCCGGCCGCAAGAGCGGCTGCCGACATGGCCTTGGCCGTGGCATGGGAAAACACGGTAGGAGTCAGATCATATTTCAGCAGATCCGCCGTGGCGTCGGGAGCGGTATATCCGAAAAGCAGTATGGGGGCAGTTATCCCGGCCCTGCGGAGTTGGATGCCTTCGTCGATTCGGGCCACCCCCAGCATGTCCACCCCGTCGGCCAATGCCTGCCGTGCCACCGGTATCAGGCCGTGGCCGTAGCTGTTTGCCTTGACGGCAACGAGCATTCGAACCGCCGGACCAATGAGGCGCTTCAGGGCTTTCAGATTGTGGTGAATGGCGCCCAGGTCGATTTCCGCCCAGACGACATGTTTTTTCAGAGATTTTTTTCGTTCTTCTCCCATTCCAATTCCTCGCGCGTCAGTCTTTTCCCTCACCGTAGGCGCAGGTGTATGCGGCGAAAATCTTCATCACCCAACGGGTTCGAGGTCCTGGGGTTCCGTCGCCGAGCGTCCGGTCGTCCATACGGACAACGGGAAGGATCTCCTTGTTGGAGGCGGTGATGAAGATTTCGTCC
This sequence comes from Desulfococcus sp., assembly GCF_050178255.1. NCBI lineage: Bacteria > Pseudomonadati > Thermodesulfobacteriota > Desulfobacteria > Desulfobacterales > Desulfococcaceae > Desulfococcus > Desulfococcus sp. The sequence continues at coordinate 6,548 of NZ_JBFXGG010000121.1, forward strand.
ATCATCGGTATCTCATTCTTCTGGATGTCTCGAATGTCGATGTCGAATTCATTCTGCATCAATTTTAATACAACCTGACGGGTAATGCCAGGTAAAACGGCTGTGCCGGGCGTCACCAGGTGATCTCCGAAAAAAGCGAAAAAGTTGGTGGTGGTGCCTTCAAGGATACGATTGTATCGATCGGTGTAGACCGCTTCCACGGCGTTCTCCCGTCTCGTACGGGAGAGGGCTATGATGGCGGGAAGGTAATGGGTGCTCTTGGCGCCGGGAATATAGCGTTCGTGACAGGTGGTGATGACGGTGACGCCGTTCCGGTACCATTCTTCCGGGTACGGATGCTGAGGGGTCACCATGACCAACAACTTAGGGTTGTTGCCGGGAGTGATGGAATCCGGGCTGACCCCCCCGGTGATGACAATCCGGATGTTGGCCTCCGTCAGATCGTTACGGGACAAGGTCTCCATCGTGATGTCGAGAATTTGCCGACGGGTCCGAGGCATGGGCAGATCGAGCAGTCGGGCGGAGGTTTCGAGACGCCGGATGTGGTCTTCCAGATGAAAGGGGCGAAGGTTGTACGTGCGCAGAAAGTCGAAGACCCCGTAACCCCGGAGCAGTCCGAGGTCGTTCACGGAAATCATCGCCTGATCTTCCTTAACGAAATGATCGTCTATGTAAAACACGTTCATCGCGCCCCCTTTTTCTGTTTCAGTGCGGAATGTGTCTGAATGGATGCTCAAGACGGGCCTGCTGATTTATGCTACGGCATCTGGCAGAAAAACGCCAGTTTTTCCAACTGTCTTCTTTGAGGTTTTTTTCTTGCGATTCTTTTGTGTTCCGGCGATAATTTCCCTTCAAAGCTTTTGAGGTTCGTTATGCCGACCGGAATGAGATGATGTCAGGGCCGGTCGGCGGCTGGGCCCTTTGATAACTCAACGGGAGATGTTTACAGGGAGGAATACTCATGGAAAAAAAATACACGATAGAGGAAGGCATGGATCGGCTGAAAACAGAATTACCTGATGTGGCCGGCGCCTTTGGGCTCCTGCGGACTGAAGCCACCAGGGACGGCCTGCTGAATGCCCGGACGAAAAGAATCGTGATGGTCGCGGTGTCCGTAGCCCAACGCTGTGAACCCTGCATCCGGACCCATGTCAAAGCGGCTGTCGAAATGGGGGTGTCTCGTGGGGAAATCCTGGAGGCTTCAGGAATATCCATCCTGATGGCGGGTGGTCCCGCCATGGCGTATACGGCAACGGTGGTCATGGAAGTTCTGGATCAGATGGGCGTTTGAGTGCAGGCGTGTTAAAAATAAATGCATTTCAATGAGTTGAAATATTTTTTGGGTTTGAATAAAATAGCTTGATTTTTGTTGTCGTATCATTGTATTTCGCGCGAAAAAGGGCTCATGCCCAATGGCATTTTCGGTCCCAACGATGTTTACAACAAGGAGAACATTCATGGAACATACGCCGGCCATCGCGGAGCGCTCGTCCGACCGTCAGGCACCTTCGTTTTTAGAGGAGGCGGACGACGAACCTCCTGATTCCTCCGAAGTCTTGAGACATCCCCAAGCATCCTCAACCCCACCCAGGGGGAAAAGCGCCAAAAACGGTTTGATCGTGCGCTTTCCCGTCAGTCGAACAACCGCGACCAACCCGGTTTCACGCATGTTCCGGAAGCGCTTTTTTCCCAAGGTATCCGGAAAACTCTGGAACGATTGGCACTGGCAGGTTGCCCATCGGATCCGCACCGCGGCGGAACTGACCCGATATATCCCTCTGCTTTCGAAGGACGAGGAACAGGCGCTGTATCAGGCGGATATCCGCTTACCCCTTGCCGTTACACCCTATTACATGAGTCTGGTATCGCCTGCGGATCCGGATCAGGCCCTGCGTCGAACAGTGGTTCCGGTATATCAGGAACTGATCAGGACGCCCGGGGAGGCTGACGACCCCCTATGCGAGGAGGCTCAAAGCCCGGTCCCGGGACTGGTACACCGCTATCCGGACCGGGTGTTGCTCCTGGCCCTGGATTTCTGTTCGACCTATTGCCGCTATTGCACCCGTTCCCGGGTGGTGGGGCATGGGGCCCTGCATCCTACCCGAACCCGGCTTGAAAGGGCGTTGACCTATATCGAATCCAAACCGGAAATCCGAGACGTGCTCCT
>NZ_JBFXGG010000122.1:0-8633 GCF_050178255.1 Desulfococcus sp.
CGACCTATTGCCGCTATTGCACCCGTTCCCGGGTGGTGGGGCATGGGGCCCTGCATCCTACCCGAACCCGGCTTGAAAGGGCGTTGACCTATATCGAATCCAAACCGGAAATCCGAGACGTGCTCCTTTCGGGAGGAGACCCTTTGCTGCTGGGAGACGACCGGCTGGAATGGATTCTCTGCCGTCTTCATCGAATTCCCCATGTGGAAATCATTCGCATCGGCACCAAGGTGCCGGCTGTTTTGCCCCAGCGCATCACCCCCAAACTGGTCAAGATGTTGAAGCGGTATCACCCCCTGTGGATGAGTCTGCACTTTACGCACCCGGACGAGTGTACCCCTGAATCTCAGCGGGCGTGTTCCCTTCTCGCCGATGCAGGGATTCCGCTGGGATCACAGACGGTCCTGCTGAAAGGCGTCAACGATACCGTGGATATCATGAAAAATCTGGTGCATTGCTTGATGAAGATGCGGGTGCGCCCCTATTACCTGTATCAGTGCGACCCCATTTCCGGCTCTTCCCATTTTCGGACGCCGGTGGAAACGGGCATGGAAATCATTCGGGGGCTCAGAGGTTTTACCTCCGGCTATGCCGTGCCCACCTATGTGGTGGATGCCCCGGCCGGCGGGGGGAAGATTCCCCTCATGCCCGATTATATCATCGGCCGGGAAGGTAGAAACCTGGTCATGAAGAACTATGAAGGCAACCGGTATCAGTATCCCAACGCTTTTTGCGATCCGATATGATTTCAAAATGTTATTCAGGGGAGGCTCCGGATGTTCGAGAGGCGCTTTCCCTTTTTGTTTTCCCGATTCATGTGCCGGCGCCGGGAGAAGGTTTGTTGGATCACCAGGGCATGACGCTGACTGAAACCCGGACCCGGCATCAACTGCCGTATGAGGAGATTTTGCACAATGACCATGACTATCGGCCTGACCTACGACCTGCGGTCTGAGTATCTCGCCCAGGGCTATTCGGCGTTGGAGACGGCGGAGTTCGATCGGGACGACACTATCGCAGCCATTGAAACGACCCTTCGGGAGCTGGGTCACCGAACCGAGCGTATCGGGAACGGGCGTCGGCTGGTCGAGGCCCTGGCAGGGGGGCGGCGCTGGGACCTGGTATTCAATATCGCGGAAGGGCTCAACGGCATCGGCCGGGAGGCTCAGGTGCCGGCGATGCTGGATCTCTACGGGATTCCCTACACCTTTTCCGACCCCATGGTCATGAGCTTGACGCTGCACAAAGGGATGACCAAACATGTGATCCGGGACGCCGGTGTCCCCACCAGCGATTTTCTTGTTGCGGAGAGCGGGGCCGATGTCCGGAGGGTCGGCTTCATGCCGCCCTACTTTATCAAACCCGTGGCCGAAGGAACGGGCAAAGGCGTCAGCCCCGCCTCGATCATCCGGGACCGAAGCGCTCTCGTTCAAGCCTGTGAGGAGATGATCCAGGATTTCCGCCAGGCCGTCATCATCGAGCCGTACCTGCCCGGCCGAGAGTTCACCGTGGGTATTCTGGGAACCGGCACCGTTGCGCGCATACTGGGAACTATGGAGGTGCACCTGAAAGATACGGCCGAGCCGGGAGTCTATTCCTATGTGAACAAGGAGGAGTGTGAGGCGCGTGTCGTCTACCGCCTGGTCCGGGCCCTGGATGATCCCGTGGTTGCCGAAGCCGAAGACGTGGCCCTTTCGGCCTGGCGGGTACTGGGGTGTCGGGACGCGGGACGGATAGATATCCGTTGCGATGCCGGAGGGCGGCCGCTGTTCATCGAGGTCAATCCCCTGGCCGGCATTCATCCCCAACACTCGGATCTGCCCATTATCTGCAATCAACTGGGCTTTTCCTACCGGAGACTGGTTCAGGCCATCGTCGAGTCCGCCGTTGTCCGGATACGGAAGCCGGGTTGATGCGGGTCGTCATTGTTCACGACAGTGTTTCGGCATCGGATCGCCCCGATGCGCTGGATGTGGTGGTCCAGGCCCGGGCCGTGGCCACAGCCCTCGAGGAACTGGGTCATTCGGTCGAGATTCTTCCCTGCACGCTCGATCTTGCAGGCCTCTGCGACGCCCTGAGGTCCCGTCGGCCTGAAAGGGTTTTTAACCTGGTGGAATCCCTGGCCGGGCATGGACGCCTGATTCACCTGGTACCGTCATGTCTGGACGCTCTGGGCTATTCCTACACCGGCGCGAGAACGGCGCCGCTGTTCCTGTCCTCACACAAGGTTTTAGCCAAGGATCGCTTGAAACGGTTCGGTCTGCCCACGGCCGAATGGGTGGGGCCCTGCCCCGGATCTCCCCCGCCTGAGCATACGAGCATAAAAGCAGGCGTCTGGATCATCAAGTCCGTCTGGGAGCATGCATCCATCGGTCTGGACGAGAACGGACTGGTCGCCGTGTCGGACATCCGCGAATTATGGTCTTTACTGGAAGCGCGCGCGCCGGATCTTGGGAAACTCTGTTTTGCCGAGCGCTACATCGAGGGGCGCGAGTTCAACCTCTCCCTTCTGGCCCAACCGGGTGGACCGCGGGTGTTGCCGCCCGCGGAGATCCGTTTCGAGGGGTATCCCGTCGGAAAGGCGCGGATCGTCGACTACCGCGCCAAGTGGGATGCCGCGTCCTTTGAATATCATCATACGCCTCGGGGCTTTGATTTTGGCCCCGAGGATGCCGGGCTTCTGGCCGAGCTTCAGGACCTGGCCCGGAATGCCTGGGCCGCTTTCGGACTATCGGGTTATGCCCGGGTGGATTTTCGGGTGGACGAAAACGGGCAGCCCTGGATTCTGGAAATCAACGCCAATCCCTGTCTGTCGCCGGACGCCGGTTTTGCAGCGGCCCTGGACCGGGCCGGAATTTCCTATACCGAGGCCGTCGGGTATATCCTGGCGGACGTGGTTTAGGCTGAAGACGGAAGGGGTGGGCTTCGGAAAAACGGCATGCTTATCCCCCTTCGTCTTCAGCCGCTTTCCGGTCAACATCGCGAAAATCGAAAGATGAGAAGTGACACCCATGCTGCGCATTCGACGCGTTTATGACGACACCTTGCCGGTAAATCGGGAAATCATCCGACAGGTCAAAGAGATCCTGCGGACCCGTTTCCCGGCAGCGCCCCGGGAGGACATCGATCAACTCGGTGAAAAACTCCGAAATCCCTTCAAACAGCGCTTTCGGAGCGTCCTTTTCGTCGCCCAGACCCTGAAAGGCCGGGTTCAAGGGTTTGCGCTTTTACTGCACGAGCCGGAGATCGGATTCACCTTTCTGGACTGGATCGCCATGGCCGGCGGGAAGGCCGGCAGCGGCATCGGCGGGGCTCTTTATGACAGGGTTCGGCAGGAATCTCTGGCGTTGGCGGTTAAGGGGCTGTTTTTCGAATGTCTGCCCGACGCCCCGGACCGTTGTCCCGATACGGCGCTCCTCAAGGAGAATCAGGATCGACTTCGCTTTTATGAACAATATGGCGCCCGTCCCATTGTCGATACGGCTTATGAATCTCCCGTCAATGCGGGGGATACCTGCATGCCCCATCTTGTCTATGACGGTCTGGAAGCCCAGCGGCCGTTGCGCAGGAGCTTTGCCCGGAAGGTGGTCCGAGCCGTTCTGGAGCGTAAATATGCCGCTCTGTGTCCGGCCGACTACGTGGAGCGGGTGGTGGCTTCCTTCAGGGATGATCCGGTGGCGCTGCGGGAATACCGGTATCTCAAGCCCGAGGCCGCAAGAACCCGCGTCGATATTCGAACCATGGAGCAGATTCCGCTGATCGTCAACGATCGCCACGACATTCACCATGTGCATGATCGGGGCTATGTGGAGGCTCCGGTTCGGGTCCGGAGCATCCTGGCCGAACTGGAGAAGAGCGGGCTTTTCACCCTGATCAAGCCCCAAGCCTTTCCCGACAAGCACATCCTGGCTGTCCATGATTCCGACCTCTTCGGTTATCTCCGGCGGGCCTGTGCCGAGGTGCCCGAGGGAAAATCCGTTTATCCCTATATTTTCCCCATCCGCAACAAGGCCCGCCCGCCTAAGGAGCCGTCGGTGCTGGCGGGCTATTACTGCATCGACACGTTTACACCTGTCAATCGAAACGCCTACCCCGCGGCGCGGCGGGGCGTGGACTGCGTCCTGACGGCGGTCCGGGAAATTCTGCGCGGTCATCGCCTGGCCTACGCTCTGGTGCGGCCCCCGGGTCATCACGCCGAGCGGCAGGCCTTCGGCGGCTTCTGCTATTTCAACAACACCGCCGTTGCAGCGCAGTATCTCTGCGCTTACGGTAAGGTGGCTATCCTTGATATCGACTACCATCACGGTAACGGACAGCAGGACATCTTCTATCAGCGGAACGATGTGCTGACCCTCTCCATCCATGGTCACCCCAGTTTTGCCTACCCCTATTTCAGCGGATTTGCAGAGGAACAGGGGGACGGTGACGGCGAAGGCTTCAACCTCAATCTGCCGCTTCCGGAAGCTGTTGACGGCCCGGTCTATCGGCGCACCCTTGAAAAAGCCGTCACCCGGATCCGGGATTTCAACCCTCAATTCCTGGTGGTGGCCCTGGGGCTGGATACGGCCAAGGGAGATCCCACCGGAACCTGGTCGCTCCGAGTGAAGGATTTCGAGGAGAACGGCCGCATCATTGGAGCCATGGGGCTCCCCACAGTCGTTATCCAGGAAGGAGGATACCGAAATCGCACCCTCGGCAGGAACGCCATGGGATTCTTCAAAGGCCTGATCGAGGCGCACCACCACTGGGGCCGAAACCGGCAGGAGCCCCGGGAGCGGCTTCATGGGGTCGGTTTCCGTGAAGTTATAGAGCCCCCGGACGTGGAGCGGGTGCGTCGGTTGGTGGATATCACCGGTTTCTTCTCGGCCGAAGAGGTGGCGATCGCCGCTGAACTGGTTCAGGAGCGACTTGAGAAGGGACCCGACAGCGGCTATGAATTTGTTATGGGCGACCATTACGGGCGCCTGGCCGGGTATACCTGCTTCGGCCGGATTCCCGGTACGACGGCCAGTTTTGATCTCTACTGGATCGCCGTCCATCCGGAGTTCCAGGGCCGGGGCCTGGGACGGCGTCTGCTCCAGGAGTCCGAAAGACGAATCAAGGCGGTCGGCGGGGCGCGCATCTATGTCGACACCTCTCAACGGTCTCAGTACGCCGGCACCCGGGCGTTCTATGAAAGCTGCGGATACCGACTCGAGACCGTGCTGGCCGATTTTTACAGTCCCGGAGACGGGAAGGCCATATACTGCAAAGTCATCGGTTGAAAATCCTGTCTCGACTTTCATAGGCCGGTGCCTCTGTCCGGTCAACATCATGAACGTCGAAAGTTGAATAGGAAATTCTTCCGGTGATAAATTTTTCCTGACACGTGGAAAAAACTCCGACACCCTCCCCATCCGATATCCCATTTCCCATCCATGGGTTGTGTCAATAAAACAAGCTTTTTCAAAATATTGTGATCCTGTCTTTCGGATCCTGCTGGTATGGAAATTGCTCCATGTGAGACGGCTATTCAATGAGTTTCTCTGCAGCCTTCCGAGCTGCGCAGGTATCTGATGCCGGCCCGTAAACTTGTGGGTCCGGCGGCCCTCATCGGATCTCCGCCCAATGTCCAGGCCTGCGGCTCGCGCTGTTTCAGATCGCCAATACGGATCTCCATGAAGAATGCGGCCGCCCCGGCCTCTTGCGGCACCAGGCCCTGGTATACGGATGGTATCCAGAAAGGAGAAAAAATGGAGCAACGGATAAAGGTTCTCATGGTGGATGATGAGGCCCAGTTTCGGGCGACGACATCCAGGATATTGAACAAGAAAGGCTTTGCAACCACCATTGCCGGCAGCGGTGAGGAGGCGATCGGGATTCTGGAGGAGCACCCTCAGGACGTGATCATTCTCGACATCAAGATGCCCGGCATGGACGGACACGAGGCTCTGAGCGAAATCAGGAGAATACGCCCGGAAACCCAGGTGATCATGCTCACCGGTCACGGAGCCGGGGATTCCGCCAAAGCATCCCTCGGAAAGGGCGCTTTCGACTATCTCAGCAAGCCGTGCGACATCGATCTTCTGGCCTTGAAAATCAAAGAAGCGTTTAAGGCGTCCCACAAGGATTTCAAAAAAGAGGAAAAGAACGCCGGCAACATCATGATCCATATCGAGGATTACACCACCATCCGGCCGGAGCAGACGGTAAGGGAAGCCATTCAGGCCCTCATGCGCTCCTTCGAAGGGTTGATTTCCTCGAGTCGTGTCATGGAAACCGGGCATCGTTCCCTTCTGGTCCGCGGTCCCGGTCAGGATGTGATCGGCATCATCAGCATCCTGGACCTCCTCGAGGCGGTTCGACCGGGCTATCTGAGCGCGGCGAAGCCCTCCATGGCCGACAGCATCCAGTATTCGCGGATGTTCTGGACCGGTCTGTTTTCAAGCCAGGTCAAGGCCCTGGCCGATAAATCCGTAGCGGAGGTCATGTCCGATACTCCGCCGTGCATGGATGAGGATACCAACCTGATGGAGCTGGCCGACTTCATGTACACCCATCAGGTCAGGCGGGTGCTCATCACCCGTGCGGACAGGGTCGTCGGCGTGGTTCGTGAGCAGGAGCTGTTTTTTGAAATGGCTCATATCATTTTTTAATTGTTTGAAATCAATTTGACATCGATCGTCAATGAAGGAGGAGGGTTATGAATCCATCAATAAAATCCGGTGACGCCCGAACCGATCATGATCTTGCGTCATCCCACGCTGTGGATGCACCCGTGACCCGAAAGAGCGCCATCAGGAAAAAGAAAGCTTCCGGCTATGACAAGTATGTTGATTGGAAGCTGTTTATCATCCCTGTGGTGTTGCTCTTCGGCATTTTGATCATGCCGACGCCATACAGCATGAAAGACGTGGGTACGGAATACAAGGTCGGCCCCAAAGCGGTGACCAACTTCCTCGCCAAGGCGCTTTTTAACCAGGAAACGCCTTATCTCGAACAGTGGCAGCTCCTTACGGTTCAGATCATGGACCAGAACATGCGGATGGGCGCCCTGGGCAAGGACCGCTTCCTGAAAAGAGACGCCAAGTGGCTCAGGCAGAACAAGATCGCCTCGGACAAGGTCAATCTGGCGCAGGCCATGGCCTGGGTCAGCGACAATGTTCCGGATGAACGGTTTCGCGGACTCATGAAAAGTGCGCTGGATCTTCGCAGGGACAACCTCAAATACGAAACCCTGACGGGAGATGACAAGGCAGCCGCCGATACCGGCGCCTGGCATATCCAGGTCGCCATCGCCATGGGCGCCTTCGTGGTCTTCTGTTTTCTGACGGAGTGCATCCCGCTTCCCGCCGTCTCCTTCTGCACCGGTCTTCTGCTGGTCTTCACCGGCGTGGTCACCCGCTCCGAAGTGGCCCAGCTCTACTGGGATGACGCCGTCTGGTTCATCATGGGCAGCCTCATGTTCGCGGCCGCCTTCGTCAAGACCGGGGTGGACAAGCGGGTCTGCCTGGCCATGTTCAAGAAACTCGCGGTTCCCAACGTCAAGATGATCAGCATGATTTTCTTTCTGATCATCTCACCGCTGGCGGCCGTCATCTCGGACCACGCATTGGCGGCCATGTTCCTCCCCATCGCCATGCTGCTCTATCAGAACAGTCTGACCCAGGAAATCCCGGAGGACCCCGAGCTGGGCAAAATGCTGATGATTTCCATCGCCATGGCCTGCAATATCGGTGGGCCCGGCGCCCCGTCGGGCGGCGCCCGCAACGTCATCCTGATGACCTATCTGAGCGACATGTTCGGCATGGATATCGGCTATTTTCAGTGGATCACCTACTGTGCGCCCTTTCTCGTCGTCATGATCCCGGCCACCTGGCTGCTGGTCAACTGGCAGTTCAAGCCCCGCATTCATTCTCTGGCGCCGGCCATGGACCAACTCAGGAAAGAGATCGACAAGATGGGCGGCTGGAGCCGGAACCAGATCAGTGCCCTCATCATCTTCGTCATCATGGTCTTCGGCTGGTTCACGGAGAAAACCTTCTATGAAATGGGGATCTTACCCATTCGATTGGGCCTGGGCGTCCTGGCCATGGCCGGCGCGGTAGCCTACCTTATGGCCGGCATCGTGAACTGGCGGGATTACCAGGAAAAGGTGGACTGGGGCGTGGTCTGGCTCTACGCCGGCGCCATCATCTTCGGCCGCACCCTGGACGGCACCGGTGCAGCCTATTGGCTGGCCCGGAGCGTCATGGACCTGCTCGCGCCCCTGGGCATGAATTCAGGACTGCCGCTTCTGGCCATATCCAACGGGATCACGGCCGTTGTCACCAACCTCATGGCGGACGGACCGGCCGCGGCGGCCGTGGGGCCCATCACGCTGAACATGGCGGGGCTCGCCCACCCGGGCACGGCCTACCTGCCCTTCATGGCCATGTCCACGGCCATCGCCTCTTCTTTTGCATACTGCCTGATTATCGGCACGCCGCCCAACGCCATCGTCTATGCCAGCGGTTACCTCGAACCCAAGGACTTTCTGCGGGTCGGCATCCCGCTCTGGTTCCTGGCCAACATCGTTCTGCTGCTTCTGACCGCGGTGTATTGGGTCGTCCGGGGATTCGGGGCACTGCCGAATTTCTGATCCCAGCGGCAGC
>NZ_JBFXGG010000123.1:0-8491 GCF_050178255.1 Desulfococcus sp.
GACAGGATCGGCGTCGGTCTTGCAGTTCACGACGAGCGCGGCCGCATTTTCTCGGCCGACCTCGACTTGGCCCGCTACCCGCTTTCAATGGACAGTGTCAAAAGAAATTTACTGAAAAAGCCTGCAATGACCGCCTTTATCGTGAGCGGCATCTATTATGAGGCATTGCGGATTTTTCTGAAAGGGGTGCCCTACATCCCCTACCGGAGCAAGGAGGAGATGATATGAAAGCCGCCGAGATAAATGACAATTTAAATACTTGCAAAGGCGTTTCATCAGAGTCGAACATATCTGTAACGGACAAATGGGCGCGGTCCCTGGTCTTGAAGATGCTGGATCGCATCCAACACGGCCGGATCGTTTTGACCGAGGGGGATGATCAGCGGATTCTGGGGCGGGCGCAGGGCGTGACGGCGCGTATTACGGTGCGCCACCCCGGATTTTACGGCAAACTGCTCTTCGGCGGGTCCATCGGCGTTGGCGAGGCGTATGTGGACCATCTATGGGACTCGGAGGATCTGGTAGCGCTCGTCAGGCTCATGGCCCTCAACACAGAGCAATTGAATAAGATGGAGCGCGGTTTCGCCTGGCTTTTGCGTCCATTTCAGCTGTTTTCCCATTATCGAAACCGTAACAGCAGGCGGGGCGCAAGACGCAATATCCTGTCCCATTACGATCTGGGCAACGATATGTACAAGAGCTTTCTGGATCCGACAATGATGTACTCGTCGGCCATATATCCCCAAAAGGAGAGCAGTCTGGAGGATGCTTCGCTGAACAAGCTGGATGTCGTCTGCCGCAAGCTGGATTTGAAACCGACGGACCGCGTCGTCGAGATCGGGGCCGGCTGGGGAGGGTTCGCCATATACGCGGCCCGCAATTACGGCTGCCGCGTCACGACGACCACCATCTCCGACGCCCAGTACGAGGAAGCGGGCAGGAGGATCGCCGCATCGGGATTGGCGGATAGAATTACGCTGCTGAAACAAGATTACCGGGATCTCACCGGCCGGTACGACAAACTGGTCAGCATCGAAATGATCGAAGCCGTCGGCCACAAATACCTGCCCGAATTTTTCAGGAAATGCGGCAGCCTGCTCGAGAAAGACGGCGTTATGCTCCTGCAGGCCATTACCATAGTGGATCAGCGCTACGATTCATACGTGCGTTCGGTGGATTTTATCCAGCGCCATATTTTCCCGGGCGGCAGCGTGCCCTCCAATCACCGCATGATCGATCTCATCGCCCGCGAAACAGACATGGTGGTGCGCCATATGGAGGATTTCGGGCGCCACTATGCCAGGACCTTGAAAGATTGGCGAAGGCGTTTCGACGCCGCCTTTTCATCCTTGATGGAAAAAGGCTACGACGAGACTTTCCGGAGGCTTTGGGAATACTATTTCGCCTACTGCGAAGGCGGCTTTCGGGAACGTGCCATAAGCGTGGTGCATATCGTCGCCACCCGACCGGGAAACCGTAAATACGAGGTGGATTTATGAACACATTCGTAAATATCGCGATCTACCAGGTTGTCTGGTTTGTCTGCATCCGATACGGAAACATCGGAGGGATGATTTCGCTGCCGCTGCTGGCGATTCATCTGATCCTGTCCGACAAGCGCAAGGAGGACCTGAAGACAATGGGGTTGCTGCTCGTCGCCGGTATGATCATCGATGGGATCTTGAATGTCTCCGGATTTTTCGCGTTCGACCCGCCGGGCTTCCCCATCCCCCCCTGGCTGATGGTCATCTGGCTGGGACTGGCGACCCTGGTCCATCACAGTCTGGCCTGGCTGAAGTCCCGTTTGCTTCTTTGCGCTCTCCTCGGCGCATTGGGCGGTCCCATAGCCTATTGGTCGGGCGTACGAATGGGCGCTGCCGTTTTCAACTGGGAGCTTTTGCCGTCCCTGCTTGTCCTGGCGGCGATCTGGGCCTCTCTGTGGCCAGGTGTAATGTATCTGGCCGGCAACGCCGATTCGCGCAAACATATTCGCCAACGGCGAACGCCGGCCGGTCATACTGAACGCTGATCATTTACCGTGCACGGTGATAGGGGGCAACCTGTGTGTTCGCCCCCCTCCTGATGCGGGTTCGCTCATTGTGTCACGGGGCATGGCATCGGGGCCGACCATGCGGTATCGCGGCCGGCATGCGCGGTATCGGGGGGACACACGCCATCCGGGCCAACACGCGCCGTCAGGGCGGACACGCAGGTCCGCCCCTACATTGATTGGGGCGGAATCAACGTGGTCGGCATCCACACGAATCCATCATCGCACCGTGCAGGGGCGAACCTGTGTGTTCGCCCCTGCATCGATTGCGGCGTCCCCACAAAAAAAGGGGCTAACCGAAACGGCTAGCCCCTTGATTTCTATGGTGCCGGGGGCGGGAATCGAACCCGCATGGGCTTGCGCCCGGAGGATTTTGAGTCCTCTGCGTCTACCTGTTTCACCACCCCGGCGAAGACTTGACTCTTTTAGTTAAATTCTTGAGAATTGTCAACCCATTTGAGCGTGGTCTTGCGCGATTTTCAGAATCATTTCGGCCGGGACCGCGCCGTCTCTCAGGATCCGGGGGCGGTCTCCGGTCACGTCGACCACGGTGGAGCCGATGCCGCCTGCGAGAGGGCCGGCGTCCAGGATGAGATCCACGGCCGCGGCGATCCTTGGATCCAGACGGGGGATGTCGGCGCAGGCGGGCGTCTCGGAGATATTGGCACTGGTGCCGGTGATGGGATTGCCCGTCGCTTCCAGCAGCGCCTTTGCCGCCGGGTGTGCGCAGAGCCGGATGCCGATCTTGCCGGAAGCCGCGGTAAGCAACGGACAGACCCCGGCAGACGCCTCGAACACCAAGGTGACACCGCCGGGCCAGATCCGCGTCATGATCCGGCGGGCATAGGCCGGAACCCGCTCCGCGAACCGTTCCACATCGCTCATCCGGTGAACCAGCACCAGGATCGGCTTGTCCTTGGGCCGCAATTTGATATCGAAGACCCGACCGACCGCAGCCGGATCGCATGCGTCAGCCCCCAGGCCATAGAGGCAGCGGGTGGGGAACACCACGACCCCGCCCGATCGGATACGGGCGGCCGCCTCCCGGATCGACGCCCGAAAATAGGGATTGGCGGGATCCGCCGCGTCGATGCGCCGGGTCTCAGACAAATTTCGCCAGTTTCTCCGCTTTTGCCGCCACCTCCCGGGCCATGTCCACCTTGAACGCCGCCAGCAGGTCCGCCACGTCGGGATCCGTCAGGGCGATCATCTGGGCCGCCAGGATGCCGGCGTTCCGGGCGCCGGGCTTGCCGATGGAGACCGTGGCCACGGGGATGCCCGGCGGCATCTGAACTGTCGACAGGAGTGCATCCATGCCCTGGAGGCACGAGGAATCGATGGGGACGCCGATGACCGGCAAGGAGGTGTGGGCCGCCAGAACCCCTGCCAAATGGGCGGCATGCCCCGCTCCCGCAATGATAACCTGCATTCCCCTCTCCTGGGCCTGCACGGCGAAGGTCATGGCCTTTTCGGGACTCCGATGGGCCGATGCAACGGTCATTTCGTAGGGAATGCCGAACTTCTTCAGCATGGCGGCAGCCTCATCCATCACCGCCAGGTCCGAATCGCTGCCCATGACGATCCCCACCCTGGGGGCGATGTCGAAACGCTTGAGCGCTTTCATGCCGATATCCTTTCGGAAGTGGACATCCTTCCAGGAGATCTTGCCTGCGGCCTTGTAAGCCTTGGCGACGGCATCCTTGACCGTATCGCCCAATGCCGTAACGCCCAGCACTCGTCCGCCGGCGGTGGCGACGGCCCCCTTCTCGTCAATGGCGGTCCCGGCGTGGAAGACGAATACGTCCCTCATCCGGCGAACGCCGTCCAGGCCGGAGATGGGAAGTCCCTTCTTGTAGGATCCGGGATATCCGCCCGAGGCCATAACGACGCAGACCGTGGCCCGATCTTCGATGTCGAGGCGGCATTTGTCCAGGCGACCGTCGATCACGGCCTCCATCACCGGAACGATGTCGCTTTTCATCCGCATCAGAAGAGGCTGGGCCTCGGGGTCTCCGAAGCGGGCGTTGAATTCGAGGACCCGGACCCGGTCCCGCTCGATCATGAGGCCTGCGTAAAGGACCCCCTTGTAGGGGCGGCCATCGGCGGCCATGGCCTCGACCGTGGGGACCATGATCTCCTTCATGATCTTCCGGTGCATGAAGCGGTCGATGATCGGGGCCGGGGAGTAAGCCCCCATGCCGCCGGTGTTGGGCCCCTTATCATTGTCGTAGACGGGTTTGTGGTCTTGGGAAGAGGGCAGCGGCAGGACGGTCTTGCCGTCGGTGAATGCCAGAAAGGAGGCCTCCTCGCCGGTCAGGCACTCCTCCACGACGGCCCTGGCTCCGGCGTCGCCGAAGGCCCGGTCGACCATGACGCTTTTAAGGGCTTCCAGGGCCTCCTTTTCCGTTGCGCAGACGATGACGCCCTTACCGGCGGCCAGGCCGTCGGCCTTGACCACTACCGGCATACCGATCTTCCTGACAAAGGCCTCGGCTTTTTTGTAGCTGGTGAAGGTCTCGCCTTTGGCCGTGGGAATGCCGTAGCGCATCATCAGGTCCTTGGCGAAGGATTTGCTGGCCTCCAGTTCGGCGGCCTTGCGGGAAGCGCCGAAGATCCGGAGTCCGGCCGCCTCGAACGCATCCACGATCCCCCGGGAGAGGGGATCTTCGGGTCCCACCACCGTCAGATCGATCCGCTCCGACTGGGCGAAGGAAAGGAGTTTGTCGATATCCCCAGCCTCAATGGGAATGCACTCGGCCAAATCGGCAATGCCGCCGTTTCCGGGCGCGCAGTAGATCTTCCTGACCCTGGGGCTTTGGTGAATCTTCCAGACCAGGGCATGCTCTCTTCCGCCGCTGCCGATAACCAGGACTTTCATGTATACCTCCGTCGGGGGGCTCCACACGCGGCGGATCCCGGAATGTCAGCCGTCGTCGATTCAGGCTGTTATGCGATGTTGATGATCTTCGATACTCAGGGCGACGAGCCTGTCGAGAAGCAGGCTGAAAGAGAGCCCCGCCGCTTCGGCGGCACGGGGCAGCAGGCTGGTGGGGGTCATGCCGGGGATCGTGTTCGTTTCCAGAACGTAGAATTCGCCGTCCTTCAGGATGAAGTCCGTCCGACTGTATCCCCTCAGAAACAGGGCCTCATGGGCGATCCGGGCGCAGTGCTGGACCTTTTGGGTCAAAGCCTCGTCAATGCGCGCCGGGCAGATCTCCTGAGTCGCGCCCGCCGTGTACTTGGCCTCGTAGTCAAAAAATTCGTATCCGTCGCCGGGCAGGATTTCGATGGGGGGGAAGGATTCCAGCCGGTCGTTTCCGATGACGCCCACGGTGATTTCGAGCCCTTTGATGAAGGCCTCCACCATCACCGTTCGATCGTATCTGAACGCCTTTTCGATGGCGGCGGAAAGGGCGTCCCGGCTTTTCACGATGGACATGCCGATACTGGATCCGCCGCTCACGGGCTTGATCACCAGGGGCAGCCCCAGCTGTTCGATGCAGGCATCGACATCGATGGCGTCCCCGGCCCCCAGGCAGGCGTAGGGCGCCACCCGAAGACCCGCCTTTTCATACAGTCGTTTGGCGGCGAGCTTGTTCATGGCCAGGGCGCTCCCCAGAACGCCCGCCCCCTGGTAGGGAATGTGGAGGAGATCGAGCATCCCCTGCACGGTGCCGTCTTCGCCGTAGGGACCGTGAAGGATGATGAGCGCCGCGTCGATGGCGGGGGCGTCGGCCATGAGCTTCTGAAGATCCGTTTTGGGGTCGTACCGAAGAACCGTGTATTTGTCCTTGTCAAGGGCCTCGAACACCTGATTTCCGCTCTTCAGTGAAACGTCGCGCTCGGAGGAAATTCCCCCCGAGAGCAAAGCGATGGTCAGTTTCTTCATGAACAGGAATACCCCTCTATGATATGTTTTTTGGAGGTTTCATATTCTTCCAGCGTGATCAGATTTTTCTCGAAAAGGGTTGCGAGTTCGGTGAGTTCACGGACCCGGGAGGTGTCCGGCGCCGCCAGCTGCCGGGGGGAGACCGCGTCGTCATAGGCGATTGGGATGGCCCTGGCGCCGGGGCTTTCAACCTTCAGCGAGGCGATGCCTCCCAGGAAACTGACCTCGACACTGTTGCCGTTCAGCAGGGGCAGCCGGAGCAGCTCGGAAAAATTCCGCTGTTCCTGTTTCATTCGTTTGTAAACGCGATAGCCGGAATAGGTGACCAATGCCGTGCCGCCGATGAAGATCCAGAGCATGTATTGCACCATGCCCCGGAAAAACAGCACCAGGCACCCCAGCAACGCTATGAAGACCGCATGCAGAATCAGAATCAGGTAGGCGGCGGCAACCCCTTTGAAGAGCCCGACCTGTTCCTTCTGCGGACGATTTTTTTGCTTTTTCCCACGGGTTTTCATGGATAATGTATCCTTCGGAATAAATCAATCTGGGTTGTTTTTCGAGGGGACATGCCGGGTGGTGATCTGATCCGTGACCTTCCCCAGATATTTCTGGGGCACTTCGAAAACCACGTTGGAGTTCCGCATGGCGTTCAACTTCATGATCAGAAAATTGAGCTTCTTCATGACGTGATATTTTTCCGCCGTATCCGCCATGCCGGCCAGCAGGTCCTCGGTTTTGATGATCTCCTTTTTCAGTTCGATCTCCGGCGGAAGGCAGTCCGCGTTTTTCAAGATCTTGTGCGCCAGGCGGAGCTCTTCGGGGATATGACCGTCGTTTTCAAAAACCAGCGGCTTGCCGGAACCCGGCAAATTATCGAAATCTCCCTTGAGTTGGGCCGCCCGGATGCGTTCCTCGATAATCTTTTCAAAGCCAGTGAACATAATCTGTTTTCCACCGAATTTAAAGACTCAAATCGTCGGACGTGCCATGGGCGACGACCGGATGAATTTATTAATTATATCATCCAAAACTTTTTTTTCAAGAGCCAAAAAGCCGTCCGTAAAGACCCGGACGGCTTTCCTTCCCCGCCGATTCAGTGGCGGCTTCAGTCCAATAACCGAACGGATTCGGCCTCAGGAAAATCCGTGGCGCTGAGACAGTCGTTCAAACATCAGGGCCAACCCCGCCCCAAGCGAAAAAATCGACCCGATTTCAAGGTTGCCGGCCCCTTTTTCATCAAAAAAGGTGTTGAGACTCGAGGCCAAACCATCCTCGGGTTTCCAGTAACAGATCATCATGGGAAATTTGGGAAGCGGATGAAGCACCACGGAAATATCCGATTCGAACGCCTCCGCCACCTGACGTCCTCCGAAGATGTGAACCATGTCGTCGAAAAGGTCGGTGTAATGATCGGCCACCTGCTTCATGGCCGCTTCACAGCGTTTCTGGAAAAGCGGATACCGCTCCTGGCCTTCTTTCAGTTCCCGAAACGACACCCAGCGGCCCGACGGCGTAATCCCTTTCCCGTTCAGGACATAATCGAGAAACGGAATCGCCACCCAGGGATTGACGTGGATGTCCGCCGACAGATTTCCCGCGGCATCCACGCTGAAATCCTTGCCGAGCACTTTCAAGGTCAGACGTCCGTCGGAAAAACGTCCTCCAAGGCGCTCGGCCGCCGCCGAAAGGTCAGTCCGGGCGACCTGCTGTTTCAGATCCGCCAGATAGGCGTCCCGGTTCTGTTCGATGCTGTTTTCATGTTCAGACTTTTCTGAAAAGCGCTCGATGGTCTCTCGATCGAGCCTGGGGCACTCTTCGATGCTCCTTCGCCCCATGTAAACGGCGCCGGCAAAAGCCAGGCAGGTTTTCTCCATGCATTCCCTGCAATTGGATTTATCGAGCACCTGAAATATTTCCATGGCGTTTTTGGGTTTGGGCATTGAAACAACCTCCTTTCTTCCTCGGGCCGCGACCGCGACGAATGTCCGCGGCCAAAACCGTTTGCCGCCCTTCAAGCGAATACTATATTCATTTATAAACAATATCAAGATAATAAACTTCATTTTACCGCGGTTCACCCAAAAAACAGAAGCCCGGCGACCATCATCGCCGGGCTTCTGTTTTGGCGACCCGTCAGCTGGTGATGCTGATCTTTCGCGGCGTCGCTTTTTCAACCTTCGGCAGAACCAGCCTTAAAACACCGTTCGTGAGTTGGGCTTCGATCCTGCTTTGATCGATGACCTCCGAAAGGGTGAACTGCCGATAAAACTTACCGACGGCATATTCCTTGAGGATGTCCTGCTCGTTTTCCCCTTTGCCGGATACGACTTCGGCCGAAAGGGTCAGAATGTTCTCTCTCAGGTCGACGTCCAGATTATCCGTTGAAACCCCCGGCATATCCGCCAACAGGACAATCTCCTTGTCGGTTTCGAAGATATCCACCAGCGGGCTGAAAACCAGGCCCGGCCGAGTCTGTTCCGCTGGAACGTTGACCTCCTGTTTTTCTCTCACCTGGAGTTCTCTGGTTTCGCTCATCTTGTCCTCCTGTC
>NZ_JBFXGG010000124.1:0-8393 GCF_050178255.1 Desulfococcus sp.
CGCCTCGGCAGACCTGGAACTGGATGCACCCGAGCAGAAAGTCTTATCGGACATCAAGCACGTTCTGGGGCTCTGAACATCGGTGGATGCGGTTCATCTCGCAGTGGTCCAGGAATTTTCGAGGGGCATCATGACATCATGGCATTGAACCACCGTCCCTACACCTTCGATCGCGTCGTTCGCGCGCTCATCTCCATGGGGTTTCTCTGGGGGATTATCTGGCTCCTCAACTATCTGAGCGATGCCCTGATCCCCTTTGCCGTCGCGCTGTTGCTGGCCTATATGATGAACCCCTTGGTGTCGTGGGTTCAGAAACGGATCAAAAACCGTCTGGCCGCGGTGTTGATCAGTCTCTTGATAGTCTTTTTCGTCCTGGGAGCCATGGCGGCGGTGATCATCCCCATTGTCGTAAGTGAGATCAGCCATATGGGACGGCTCCTCTCCAGGCTGGTCAACGACACGGACCTGGCCCGGCGGGCGGATCAGCTGCTGCCGAGGGATATCTGGGAGGCCGTCAAGACGGCTGCCGGCCGCCCCGAGATTCAGGATTTTTTTCGAACCGACAATTTCTGGAAAATTTTCGAAGCGGTGTCACGGCGGCTTCTTCCGGGGGTCTGGGGACTGATCACCGGGACGGCAAGCTTTTTGCTCGGAATCATCGGACTGGGGTGGTGGCGCTCTACGTGGTTTTCCTCCTGCTCGATTACGAGAAGGTCAGTGCCGGTTGGAAGGAGCTGATTCCACCGAATTATCGCGAGGCGGTGACAGGGTTCGTGGCGGATTTCGAATCGGCGATGAGTCGGTATTTTCGTGGCCAGACCGCCGTGGCCTTTATGTGCGGTATCTTGTTTTCGGTGGGCTTCGTCTGGGTGGGGCTGCCCCTTGGCATGCTTCTGGGTATGTTTGTGGGGCTGCTCAACATGGTCCCCTACCTTCAGATCATCGGCTTCGTTCCGGCATTTGTTCTGGCCGTTATCCACGCCCTCGAGAGCAACACCGACATCTGGTTGGTACTGGGAACGACCACTGCGGTTTTTGGCGTGGTCCAGCTGATCCAGGACGCCATACTGGTCCCCAGGATCATGGGCCGGGTCACCGGGCTCAACCCGGCCATGATCATGCTCTCCCTGTCCATTTGGGGAAAGCTTCTGGGGCTTCTGGGGCTTATCATCGCCCTTCCTCTGACCTACCTTCTGCTGGTCTATTATCGCCGGTTCCTCGCCTCGGTCAAGCCGGCCTCCGCATGCAGCATCGATACCTGAACAAGTGGCGGAACGGCATCCGCAGCCCTTAGAAGCATTGCGGTCACTGGTTGGCGGTCGATGTCCCGGATTCCAACGGCGGCTGCGGGTTTCCGACGATTTTTGCAGGCCCCAGAAGGACGGCGACCCATCGCGTGTCCGGACTGCTCTCCAGGGCGATCTTGACGGTCATGGTCAGCGGGATCGAGAGCAGCATGCCCACCGGCCCCAGCACCCATGCCCAGAAGACCAGCGAGATGAACACCACCAGGGTGGAAAGACCCAGGCGAATGCCCATCAGTCTGGGCTCGATGAAATAGCTGACGCCGATGTTGATGGCGGCATACCCGACTGCGATATACAGGGCGTGGGGCAGGTCGAACTGGATGAGGGCCATCAGGATGCCCGGGACGGCGGCGACGGCGGAGCCGATGTTGGGGATGTAATTGAGCAGAAATGCCGTGAATCCCCACAAATAAGGCTGTTTGACGCCGAGGGCCTTGAGCATCACCGCCACCAGGACACCGGTCAGGAGGCTGCACCAGGTCTTGACGGCAAGGTACCGCTTGACGCTTTCCGTGAACCGGGAAAATCCCGATAAGGACTCATCGGTGTCTCCCAGGGCGCTTCGCAGTTTCTGCGGCATCCCCGCCGCCTCGAGAAGGATGAAAATTACCGTGAGAAGAATCACGAACATGTTGGTCAGAATAGCGCTCAGACCGCCCAGAAATCCCCCGATGATCTTCATGACGGATCCTGTTTCGATGATGTCCGTTCCGGCGAACTGGGCGGTGTCGATACCGTGGCTCTCGAGCCATGCCATTATTCCCACGGCCTTTGCCTCGAATATTTTCTGGTAGTCGGGCAGGCTCATGGTAAAGTCCTTCAGGGCTTTGCCGATAAAGACGGACACCAGAAACCCCATGCCCAGGATGCAGACGGCCACGAGAATCACCGCAAGCGGCGTGGGCGCGCCGATGCGTCGAAGCCAGGAGAGAGGCGAGGTGCAGATCACTGCCAGAAAGACGGCGAGAAAAAACGGCACCAGGAGCGACGCCGCAGCCCGCATTCCTGCGACAATGATAACGAAAGATGCCAGGATAATAACAAATTTTAACGAGATGGATTCTTTGATGTCAGGATTCACAATTTCTCCTTTCCCGAAAAAATGGTTCACGGCCAGGGGACGATGCTTTCAGGGGGCGCTGTGGCATTGGGAGATGCCATGAACGATGGTTCCTGGAATCGGGGGCATGGCCCGCGCCTGTCTGGGGCAAATTGTGCAATTCATGAGCGATGGTGTTCGCCTCGAGGCGAAGCATCGCGAGATCGCCGCGATCTGTCATGGATTGGAAATAGAATTTGTAGGCTATGTAGTATTTGTTGATGTTGGCGACATATTCGACGGTTTCCCGCGGCGCTGTCTGTTCAACGTTGAGGAACCATCGGTTGGGATCGAGCCCTCGCTTTTCGGCTGCTTTACGCAACTGGATGATTTTTAACGGGCCGGCGTTGTAGGCGGCCCAGGAAAAGTCGACCTGGGCTGCCGGGGGGATGGCCGGATCGTTGAAGTAATGGTGGCGCAAGTGGTGAAGGTATTTTACCCCTGCGTGGATATTGTTTTCCAGCTGGTGGATGTCGGGGATACCGATGAGTCGGCTCGATGCGGTGTGGGGCATGACCTGCATGATCCCCACAGCGCCCTTGTGGCTGCGCTTGCGATGGTCCAATTCCGACTCCTGGTATGCCTGGGCGGCGATGGCGATCCAGTCGAAGCCGTAGCGGTCGCCATACTTTCTGAAGAGATTCATGACCTCCTCGAGCCTTTTCTGGGCCGATTCCGAAACCGGGTTTTTGATCCACCTGGCATCATGATAATACCGCTTGAACAGAAGGTTGCCCAGAAACGATCCCGTGCTGTTGTCTTTCAGGAAGCTGTCGATACTGGCCAGGAGCTGTGGGTTCTCCTTCCGGACGGCCCAGGCGATACTGCCGCCCACGTTGACGGTCAGGTCCGATCTGACGATGATGTTGGGGAGCACCTCGGCCCAGACCCGGGCAATGTGTTCGTCCGTCACCGCGACCGGCATGACGCCGGCGTTGACGAATTCGAGGAGATCTTCCGTCACCAGCCTTCCGTCCGGAAAGGCGATTTGCATGGGAGGAAGCCCTTCCCGGGAAAACAGTCGATTCAGCCGCCTGAGACAGGGCAGGTGCCCCCGGCCTTTGAGAACATGGACCTTCCGATCGGAGAGATCCTCGATGATCCGGATGTCGTCAATGGCCCGGTGATGCACGATCACCTTGTGGATTTCAGGGATGTAGGGGATGCTGAAGGCGATTTTTTCACGATCCTCTGTTGGTATGGTAAGGCCGGCGGCGGCGATGTCCCCGCGGCCGTCTCGGAGGGCATCGAGAACCCGCTCGAAGGGGACCGGGATGTAGATGAGCTTGATCTGGCGGTCGCGTCGTCGAATGTTTCGATTCAGATATTTTTCATAATTCTGAAGCAATTCGTATTCGAATCCTCGGGGTACGCCGTTATCGATAAAGAAATGGGTGCGGCTGTAACTGACGAGGGCCCGAATGATCCGTTTTTTCCGGAGCTCCTCCAGGTCGCCTTTGAAGGGCCTCTGGACGCGATAGATCACCTGCTCCGGAAAGCGCATCGTTGTTGTTGCCTCCCAGAGGACCGAGGGTGGAGCGATCTCTTTGGCGGGAAGGTTCAACAGAACGAGAATGAGCATCAGCGGCGCAAACCCAATATTCAGGATGGCCGCGGTTTTGCGGAGGGAGCGTCGTATAATGTTTTCTTTCAAAACGGCCTGATTCTCCGGTCTACATATCCATTTTGAAGAACTGCTCTTTCTCGGTTACGGCGTCGGCTCTTCTCGAATATCGAGTGGGAACGGTTCCTTCCTTGAAGCATTCGAAACGGGTTCGGGCCGTTCCCGGCACCGGCAGCAGACCGGTTTCCGCATCGATCCTGGAAAAGACGACGCCATTGGGAACGGTGAAGTCCTTCACCGGTCTTCCTTCGTGGACGGTCTGCATGAAATCGAGCCATATGGGGCTTGCCGCTCGGCCGCCGGTCTCCTTTGGACCGAGGGATTGCTCCTGGTCATGGCCGACCCAGACGCCGGCGATGTATTCCGCTGTGTATCCCATGAACCAGGCGTCGTTGAGATTGTTGGTGGTACCGGTCTTTCCCGCAACCGGGCGGTTGAGGGCGAGAACGTTCTTGCCGGTCCCTTCCTTGACGACGCTTTCCATGAGGCTCGTCATGAGATAGGCCGTCGCGCTGTCGAGGACCGGTTCACTGTCGAAGTTGATGCCCTCGACCTCCCGACCGTCGCGGTCGAGGATGCCCGTGATGAAGATGGGGTCCACCCGATATCCCTGGTTGGCGAATACGCTGTAGGCGGTCACGAGTTCGAGCAGGGAGACTCCCGAGGATCCCAGGGCGATGGAGAGGTTGCGACTGAGATCCGATTCGATTCCCAGCTTCCGGGCATAGTTGATGGCGTAGTCGACGCCGATCTTGTCCAGGAGATTGATGGTGGACAGGTTTCGCGAGTGGGCCAGCGCCGTGCGGAGAGAGTTTTTGCCGTGTATTTTCCGATCGTAGTTCTGGGGCTTCCATGTGATGTTCCGGTCCCGGTAAACAAAAACATTGTCGGAGATCTGCGAAGCCGGGGTGTACCCCTTGTCCAGGGCGGCGGCGTAGATGATCGGCTTGAAGGCGGATCCGGGCTGGCGCTTGGACTGGACGGCCCGGTTGAACTGACTTTTCTTGAAATCGGATCCGCCCACCATGGCCTTGACGAACCCTGTACCGGCCTCGATGCACAGGAGCGCGGACTGGGCCTGGGGCGCCTGTTCCAGCCGCAGCTCCCGCGATTCCTGTAAAGCGCCTTTCTCTGCCGAACGAACCCACACGACGTCTCCCGGGGTGAAGAGTTTTGCGGTGCGTCCATCCTTCTGTCCCCGCAAGGCCCATGACAGACTGTTAAACGGTATTATACCCGTACCCGCTCCGGTTTCGACGATGATTTCCTTTTTTTCTTCGGAGATGCCGCTTACCACCCCTTTGACGATGTCTCCCCGGTTCAGAGCATCGGTGCCGTCGGTTTCCGACAGCGCTTTCAGGAATCCGGGAACGTCACCGGGCGCCAGATGATCGACAGGCCCCCGATATCCGGAGTGGCGCTTGTCGAGGGCTCTCAGTCCCCGGTCGACAGCCTTCTGGGCGGCCTCCTGCATCTCGATGTTGACGGCGGTATAGATTTTAAGACCCTCCCGATAGAGGGCGTCCGCTCCGTATTGGTTTTCGATGTATTGGCGAATGTATTCGGTGTAGTAGGGCGCGGTTTCAAGGTAGAGATTCTGCCGGGAGCGGATCTCCAGAGGGGTGGAAAAGGCCTCGTCGGCGTCCGTCTGGGTGATGTATCCTTCCTCGATCATCCGCTTGAGGACGTAGCGTTGACGCTCCTTGGCACGATCCAGGTGCTTGTAGGGTGAATAGCGGCTGGGTGCTTGAGGAAGGCCGGCAAGGATGGTGCACTCGGCAAGGGAGAGCTCCCGGACGGATTTTCCGAAGTAGTTTTCCGCGGCGGCCGCAACACCGTATGCGCCATGGCCCAGATAGATCTGGTTGAGATAGAGAAAGAGGATTTCTTCCTTGGAGAAGGCGTTGTCGATGCGATAGGCCAGGATGGCCTCCTTGATCTTCCGGCTGAATTTTTTTTCAGGGGAGAGGAGAAACGACTTGGTGACCTGCTGGGTGATGGTGCTGCCCCCCTGGACGACGGTACCCGCCTCGACGTTCTTGATGGCCGCCCGGATGATGCTGACGAGGTCGACGCCCTTGTGCTCGAAAAAACGGGAATCCTCGGCGGCGATAAAAGCGTTGACGAGCATTTCGGGGATTTCCGGGTAAGGGATGACGATGCGCCGCTCCTTGAAAAATTCGGCGATCACCCGGTTGTCGTCGGAATAGACCGTTGAGATGACGGGGGGGCGATAGTCCTTGAGGGATGAAATCTGGGGAAGGTCTTCACTGAAATATTTGTACAGGCCAAACAAAAAGATTCCCGACCCGATCACGCCGAGAAAAAAAAGGAGGATTGCCCATCGGAACAACCGGCCGATGAATCTCCCGATTTTCGAAGCGTTCTGATCTCCGTAAACCATAGCGGCGTCCTTCGCTTTCATGTTGATGATGTTGTCAGAACTTCTGCTATCAGATATACAAAGGTTAGGCAAGCGACTTGCAATGGGAATAAAAAAAGAAATTGACTTTATGGGTCGATCTGGTTACAAACATCAGTTTTGATTCATGAAGAATAAATCACATGATAACTATGAAGTAAAACGGTGTGAACTGTCAAGCGGTCATCGAATAGGAACCGCTTGGGGTGAACGTTCGCCGTCGGATCGAAGCCCGGGAGACAGGCTCATGTTCATGGCGTGGCGTCTCCGGCAATCTGGATGGTGACGGCGACCTGTTATGAGAGGATAGTTGATGATAAGGTTGAATTTTGAAAAGATGGGCGGCCTGGTGCCCGCCGTCGTTCAGGACTACATGACCGGCGAGGTGCTGATGCTGGCGTTCATGGACGAGGAGGCCTGGACGCACACCCTGAAAACCGGGTTGGCTTCGTATCACAGCCGTTCGAGAAACACATTGTGGATCAAGGGGAAAACCTCCGGACATGTTCAGCGCGTGAAGGAGATCCGCATCGACTGCGATGACGACACCGTTCTGCTCAAGGTCGAGCAGGTCGGCGGCGCCGCGTGCCATACCGGACATCGCAGCTGTTTTTACCAGAAAATCGAAGACGGGCGGGTTACCATTGTCGGGGAGCCCGTATTTGATCCCAGGGAGGTATATAAAAAATGATAGAGCGGCTCAAACTCGGCGTTCCCAAGGGAAGCCTCCAGAACGCCACCATCGATTTGTTCAAACGCTCCGGCTGGAAGATCAACGTCAACGGGAGAAGCTATTTTCCCGAAATCAATGATGAGGCCATCGACTGCGCCATCTGCCGGGCTCAGGAAATGTCCCGTTATGTGGAAAACGGCACCCTGGATGCCGGTCTGACCGGCAAGGACTGGATCGCCGAAAACAGCTCGGATGTTCACGTGGTGGCGGATCTCGTCTATTCCAAGGTCAGCGCCCGTCCGGCCCGATGGGTTCTCGCGGTGCCCTATGACTCCGACATCAAGACCCTCCATGATCTCCAGGGCAAAAAAATCGCCACGGAACTGGTGGCCTTTACCAAACGGTATTTCGCTGAAAAGAACATCGACGTCAAGGTCGAGTTTTCCTGGGGCGCCACCGAAGCCAAGGTGGTCTCGGGCCTTGCCGACGCCATCGTGGAGGTCACGGAGACGGAAACCACCATCCGCGCCCACGGCCTCAAGATCATCCACGAACTGATGCAGACCAACACGCAGCTCATCGTCAATCACGAGGCCTGGAAGAAGCCCCGGAAGCGGGACAAGATAGAGCAGATCGCGTTGCTGCTCCAAGGCGCTCTGAGGGGTGAGAAACTGGTGGGGATCAAGATGAACGTCCCTGAAAAATGTATCGATCGGATTATTCCGCTGCTGCCCAGCCTGAACGCACCCACCATCGCCCATCTCTACAACTCTGATTGGCTTTCGGTGGAATCGGTGGTGGACGGCAGCGTGGTGCGAGACCTGATTCCCCAGCTCCTCAAAAACGGGGCTGAAGGGATCATCGAGTACCCTTTGAACAAAGTCGTATAAGGAAAAAAGATGATTTCTCGCAGACTCGACGGCATTTCGTCATTTATCGTCATGGATGTCCTGGAGCGGGCCAACGAGATGGAACGGGCCGGGACCCACATCATCCATCTGGAGGTGGGAGAGCCGGATTTCGATACCCCCCGGTGCGTCAACGACGCCTGCTGCAGGGCGCTCAAAAACGGCCACACCCACTATACCCATAGCCTGGGTCTCGTGGAGCTGCGAGAAGCCATCTGCGAGTATTACGGCAATACTTACAATGTTTCCGTCGACCCGGGTCAGGTGGTCGTCGGGTCGGGCACATCGCCGGTCATGTTCGCGCTCTTCGCGGCGCTGCTGAATCCCGGAGATCAGGTCATCATCTCGGATCCCCACTAT
>NZ_JBFXGG010000125.1:0-8377 GCF_050178255.1 Desulfococcus sp.
ACGCCGCGTTCGTCGCTGGGGCGCCCCTTTCTGCCTATAGTCTTAAACCGTTAGTCTTCGGCCCTCAGCTTAAAGAGACTGAAGGGGTATCACCGCTCCGTTCGTCGCGGACGCACCCCTTCAGCCTTCAGCCTTCAGTCTTCAGCCTATATTGGATGTATTTCATCAACCCGCCGCTCTGGACAAGTTCCTGCATGAAGGGGGGGATGGGGCGGGTGGTGAACCGCTCGCCGGTCTCCACGAGGACGATCTCTCCCGTATCGAAATCCACCGACAGTTTCTTGCCGGTCTCGAAGGCGTCCGTCGCCTCGCATTCGAGGATGGGCAGCCCCATGTTGAAGGCGTTCCGGTAGAAAATCCGCGCAAAGCTTTTGGCGATGACGCAGGACACCCCGGCGGCCTTGATGGCGATGGGGGCGTGCTCCCGCGACGATCCGCACCCGAAGTTCTTCCCGCCCACGATGATGTCCCCTTCCCTCACCTTGCCGGCAAAGTCCGGATCCGCATCCTCCATGCAGTGTTTAGCCAGTTCCGCAGGATCGCTGGTGCTGAGATACCGCGCCGGAATGATCAGATCGGTGTCGACATCGTCGCCGAATTTGTGGATGTTTCCGGTTACTTGCATAGCCATATAAGTCCTTGATTCAGATAGTTAAAGAAAGTGGTGATTAGGGTTTTAGGGTTTTAGAGTTTTAATTACTTGAAACCATAAAACCTTAACACCCTTAAAACCTAACCACTGGCCCGAAGGGCCTATGCCACCCTGTCCGGCCCGACGATTTTTCCGGCGATGGCGGAGGCGGCGGCTACGGCGGGGTTGGAGAGGTAGACCTCGCTTTCCGGGTGGCCCATGCGGCCGACGAAATTGCGGTTGGTGGTGGCGATGGCCCGCTCGCCCTTGGCCAGGATGCCCATGTGCCCGCCCAGGCAGGGACCGCAGGTGGGGGGGCTGATAATGGCGCCGGCGTTCATGAAGATCTCGAAGAGGCCTTCGTCCATGGCCTGGCGGTAGATGGTGGGGGTGGCGGGTATGACGATGAGCCGGACCCCCTTGGCCGCCCGGTTGCCCGTGAGGACCCGCGCCGCCGACCGGAGGTCCTCGATGCGGCCGTTGGTGCAGGAGCCGATCACCGCCTGGTCGATGACCACCTCTCCCACCTCGCTGATGCCCCGGGTGTTTTCGGGCAGATGAGGAAAGGCCACCTGGGGCTCGATGTTCCCCACGTCATAGGTGATCACCCGGGCGTATCCGGCGTCGGGGTCGCTGTGGAAAGGGGTGTAGTCGCGGACCGCCCGGTCCTGGACAAAGGCCTCCGTGAGGGCGTCCGGGGCGATGATGCCGTTCTTCCCCCCCGCCTCGATGGCCATGTTGGCCATGGTGAGCCGCCCCTCCACGCTCAGGGCCTCGATCACGGGCCCGGTGAACTCCATGGCCTGGTAGAGGGCCCCGTCCACCCCGATGTCGCCGATGGTGTAGAGGATCAGGTCCTTGCCCTCCACCCACGGGTTGAGGGTTCCCTCGTAGACGAACCTGATGCTCTCGGGCACCCGGAGCCAGACCTCGCCGGTGATCATGGCCGCCGCCAGGTCGGTGGAGCCGACCCCGGTGGAGAAGGCTCCCAGGCCGCCGTAGGTGCAGGTGTGGCTGTCGGCGCCGATGACGAGGTCTCCAGGCAGCACCAGTCCCTGCTCCGGCAGGAGGGCGTGCTCCACCCCCATCTCCCCCGCGTCGAAAAACCAGGTGAGCTCCTGCTCCCGGGCGAACTCCCGCACCAGCTTGACCTGCATGGCCGAGGCGATGTCCTTGTTGGGCACGAAATGGTCCGGCACCAGGATGACGCGGTCCTTGTCGAACACCTTTTTAGCCCCGCTCTCACGAAACGCCTTGATGGCGATGGGGGCGGTGATGTCGTTCCCCAGCGCCACATCCACCCGGGCCATGATCAGATCCCCCGGCGACACCTTCGACACCCCCGCATGCGCCGCGAGAATCTTTTCGGTGATGGTCATTCCCATATGTTTCTCCTGATAGGGTTTTAAGTTTCAAGTGATTCTGTGTTCAACCTTCGGCTTTCGGCAATCATGGGCCGGGGCCGGATAGGACATAGGCTTAAGACTGAAGACTGAAGGCTAAAGGCTGAAGGCTAAAGGGGTGCAAGCGCCCCGTTCATCGAAGGGGCGCCTCTTTCAGCCTATAATCTTAAACCGTTAGTCTTCGGCTCTCAGCTCAAAGAGACTGAAGGGGTGTCACCGCTCCGTTCCTCGCAGGCGCGCCCCTTCAGCCTTCAGCCTTCAGCCTCTTTAGTCAGCCTTCAGCCTCTTCCTTCTCAATCCTCCGTCTTCAGCACCGACAGGAAGGCCGACTGGGGGATTTCCACCTGGCCGACCATCTTCATCCGCTTCTTGCCCTTTTTCTGCTTCTCCAGGAGCTTCCGCTTTCGGGTGATGTCGCCGCCGTAGCATTTGGCGGTGACGTCCTTGCGGAAGGGG
Organism: Desulfococcus sp.; assembly: GCF_050178255.1. Taxonomy (NCBI): domain Bacteria; kingdom Pseudomonadati; phylum Thermodesulfobacteriota; class Desulfobacteria; order Desulfobacterales; family Desulfococcaceae; genus Desulfococcus; species Desulfococcus sp. The sequence goes on from NZ_JBFXGG010000125.1 coordinate 2,491, forward strand.
GAGATGGTCGTGCGGGCGACGATCTTGGCGCCGATGGCCCCCTGGATGGCGATCTTGTACATCTGGCGCGGGATCTCCTCCTTGAGCTTCTCGCAGGCCCGGCGGCCCCGCTCCACGGCCCGGTCCCGGTGGACCAGCTGGGAAAGAGCGTCCACCCGCTCGCCGTTGATGAGGATGTCGAGCTTGACGAGATCGGTCTCCCGGAACTCGAGGATGTCGTAGTCGAAGGAGCCGTACCCCTGGGTGACCGACTTGAGCTTGTCGTAGAAATCGTAGATCACCTCGGCCAGGGGGAGCTCGAAGATCATTTCGAGCCGATCCCGGGTCAGGTACTGGTAGTTCCGGTTGATGCCCCGCCTATCGAGGCAGAGCTTCATCACCGCCCCCATGTAGCGGTCCGGAACGATGATGGCCGCCCGGATGTAAGGCTCGCGGGTCATCAGGATGTTGGACGGGTCGGGGTAGAGGGACGGGTTGTCGATGATCATGACCTCGCCGTCGTTGAGGGTGATCTCGTACTGAACCGACGGGGCGGTGAGGATCAGGGAGAGGTCGTATTCCCGCTCCAGCCGCTCCTGGACCACCTCCAGGTGGAGCAGCCCCAGAAACCCGCACCGGAACCCGAAGCCCAGGGCCGCGGAGGAGTCCTTCTCGTAGATGAGGGCCGAATCGTTGAGCTTCAGCTTTTCCAGGCCGACGGCCAGGTCTTCGTATTCGTCGGAGGCCACCGGGTAGATGGACGAGAAGACCACGGGCTTGGATTCCCGGAATCCGGGCATGGGCGCGTCGCAGGGGTTGGACTTGAGGGTGATGGTGTCGCCGCAGCTGGTGTCGGAGACGGTCTTGATGCCGGCGATCATGTACCCGACATCCCCGGCCGACAGCACCTTCCGGGGCTTCCGCACGATCTGGAAGATCCCCACCTCCTCCACCTTGTACCGGGCGTTGTTGGACATGAACTGGATGGTGTCGCCGGCCTTGATCCGTCCGTCGAAGACCCGGAAATGGACGATGGTCCCCCGGAAGGGGTCGTAATGGGAGTCGAAGATCAGGGCCCTGAGCGGCTTGTCGGGATCGCCCTTGGGGGGCGGCAGGAAATTGACGGCCGCCTCGAGGACGTCCTCGATGCCGATCCCCTCCTTGGCCGAGGTCAGGATCACCCGTTCGGGGTCGAGCCCCAGATCGTCCTCGATCTGCTCCCTGACCCGTTCGATGTCCGCCGAGGGGAGGTCGATCTTGTTGATGACCGGGATGACCTCCAGGTTGTGCTCCAGGGCCAGGTAAAGGTTGGCCAGGGTCTGGGCCTCGGCCCCCTGGCTCGCGTCCACCAGGAGGAAGGCCCCCTCGCAGGAGGCCAGGGCCCGGGAGACCTCGTAGCTGAAATCGACGTGGCCGGGGGTGTCGATGAGGTTGAGGCTGTAGGTTTTGCCGTTCTTCGCGGTGTAGGGCAGGCAGACGGTCTGGCTCTTGATGGTGATGCCCCGCTCCCGCTCGATGTCCATGGTGTCCAGGATCTGATCCTTGAAATCCCGGTCGGCGACAATGTGAACCGCCTGAATCAGCCGGTCCGACAGCGTCGACTTGCCGTGATCGATATGAGCGATAATGCTGAAGTTTCGTATATGTTCCATTTAATGCTGTGATTTTTTCATGATAAATGTTAAAATGTCATTTATTAAATTTTGAGATTCTGAAACCTTGACATATCGATCCTCGTGATCGCCTGTCGCGATCGCGGGGGGGCGGCACAGGCCGGCCAAATTTGTCGCCTCAAACGCCGCCGCACGTCTCCTGCCCGACCCCACGCCGGGAACGCGCCGCCGACAGGGTTGGGCTATCCAGAGCGCCGTCAACCGATGATATTGCTTCCGGGTTGACACTAAATTTGTTTCAGAATATATTGAACGTTTTTCAAAGAAAACAGGAGTTCTTTACTATCAACAGACCGATAGCCTGTCAACCCCGATGCATATCGGAATTCGCCAAACCAGGCCAATATGATGAAAAAACCCCGACGCCATATTGACAGCAAGGTCCTCATCGTTGACGACGACGACATGATACGGGCACTGATGAACGACTTCATGAAGACCCTGGGATACCAATGCTACACGGCATCCAGCGGTCTTGAAGCCCTCAGGATCCTGGAAGAGAATCCCGTGGACGTGGTCATCACCGATATTATCATGCCCGGCATGGACGGCCTGGAACTGACCCGGAAGATCAAGGAGAAGTACGATTACGAAATCATCGTGATGACCGGATTTTCCGGAGCGTACTCCTACGAGGAGGTCATCCAGAAGGGTGCCAGCGATTTCGTCTTCAAGCCCGTCCGCTACGAGGAGCTCCACCTCCGGCTGCAGCGCGTCCTGAGGGAGCGGTCCATGCGCGAAAAGCTCCAACAGCTCGCCATCACCGACGACCTGACCCGGCTCTTCAACAGCCGCCATTTCTACCGGCGGCTCTCCGAGGAGATGGACCGGGCCGTGCGCTACCATCACCCCCTCGCCCTTTTGATGCTGGATATCGATTATTTCAAGGCCTATAACGATACGCACGGCCACCTGGAAGGCAACACGGTGCTGACGCGCCTGGGGCATATCATCCGCAGCGGTTTGCGGCGGCTGGACTCCGCCTATCGATACGGCGGCGAGGAATTCACCGTCATCCTCCCGGAGACCGACGGTCCCGGCGCATGCCACGTGGCCCGGCGACTCTCGGACGCCATCGCCGGCGAACGGTTTTACCCCGCGGCGGGCAAGGCCGTCGGCATCACCGTCAGCATCGGAATCGCCGAGTACCGGCCCGACGAGAAGATGGAGGTGTTCATCAAGCGGGCGGACGTGGCCATGTACGCGTCCAAGCAGAAGGGACGGAATTGCATCACGTTTCTGGAGACGGACCCCGACGACACAGCGGTGCGGTCCGCGGGATGAAGCGTCCGGGTCGCCCCGCACCGCACCTTGCAGGGGCGCGGGGCTGCATCCGTCAATAGGTGTAGATCTCGTACGCCGTCTTCATACCGAGCAGGTCATCGATCTTTTCCTGAATCGCCGTCCTTTCGGGCGACAGGACCCACTCCCGCCAGTCGTCCACCGACGCCCACGTGCTGATCACCAGGCTCTCCCCCGGCTTGTCGAACCGTTTCAGGGTTTCACCGGAGATGTACCCGTCCCGGTTCATCGTCAGCACCCTGAGCTCCCTGAGAAGGACCGCCAGTTCAGCCTCCTTGCCCTTGGGAACCACCCTTTTAATCAGAATCTTAGCCGCCATGCCGCCTCCTTTCCGCCCGCGGGCCGTTCAACATCCGATTACGCGAACCCCGCTTCGCCGCGGCGTACCGTCCGAATCGCCTTCCCCGGGATTCGCAAGCATCCATCTCACCCCTCCTGCCAAGCCCCCCGAACCGCCGGCGCTTCGACAGGAGATCACATCCGCGATCCGGCCGACCGGGGCTGACCCCGATGCCGCAATAAATACATATCATATGTTGATTCACCTTCATAGAACAAATACGCCCCGCCCCCATCACCCCCCTTCCCGGTTTTCTGTTTGACAGGGAAAGGGGCTCTGCTATAAAAATCGGGTTTCAGGGTGGTTAGGGTGGTTAGGGTTTTAGGGTTTTAGAGTTTTAGGGTGTTAGGGTGTTAGAGTTTCAGAATTCCAGGATTATGAGGATGGAGGACGGAACGTCCGACACATAATCACATAATCACATAATCACATAATCACATAATCACTTAATCACTTAATCACTTAATCACTTAATCACTTAAAACCTTAAAACCTTAAAACCCTAATCACCCTAATCACCCTAATCACCCTAATCACCCTAACCTCGCATACTTTTTCTCAAGGAGCCAATTTTGCTAAAATATCCCAGATACGGCGTTTGCGTTTGCGTTTCGATCGTCATCGTGCTTTTTTTCGGTTTGGGTTTCGGGGGGGGCGGCACGGCAAGGGCCGAGACGGCGGCCAGGGTTCTGATCCTGCCTTTTGACATCCATTCGGACAAGGACCTCTCCTTTCTCAGGAACGGCATTCAGGACATGCTGACCTCCCGGCTGACCCGTCCGGGCAAGCTTCAGCCCATCCCCAGGGAGGCGGCCCTGAAATCGATCCAGGGCCTGGCCGACATCGATGAAAAGACCGCCGGACGCCTGGGAGAGACCCTGGGCGCGGACTATGTCGTCTACGGCAGTCTCACCGTCTTCGGCGACAGCATCAGCACCGACGCCCGGCTGCTGGACACGTCGGGGAAAAAGACGATGCTGTCCTTCAACGAATCGGGAAAGGAGAGCGGTGACGTCATCTCCCACATCGACCGGTTCGCGGGGCAGGTCGGCGAGACGCTGTTCGGCGCCGGGGCATCCCCCGCGCCTGCCGCTCCCGCCGCCGCGCCCAAGACTCCGGAAGAACAGAGCCGCATGCACCCCGAATCCCTCTGGACCGGCAAGATCGACGCCGAGGACCAGCGCCTGGCCGCCGGAGAGACCGGAAAAGGGGCCCTGGGCGCGGCCTGGAAGAGCCGCAACTTCAAAATGGCCATCGAGGGCCTCTCCATCGGCGACGTTGACGGCGACGGCAAGAACGAAACGGTTTTCATGACCGAGGACGGCGTTTTCGTCTACCGATACACGGACCAGCGGTTTCTCAAGATCGCCGAGATCCGGGAAAGCTTCAACCACCGTCATTTGAGCATCGACGTCGCCGACATCAACGAAAACGGCGTCGGAGAGATCTTTGTCTCCAACATCCACGAAGAACGGCAGTCCCTCATGTCTTACGTCCTGGAGTGGGACGGGGCCCGGTTCAAGAAGATCGCCGAGAACGTCAAGTGGTATTTCCGGGTGATCGACCATCCCTCCCGGGGCAAACTCCTGATGGGACAGCAGGGGGACACCAAGCGCCCCTTCACGGCGGGCATCACGGAGATGCGCTACAACGGCGTCGAGTACGTTCCGGAGACGGCGGGCGAGCTGCCCCTGCCCAGGTGGGTCAACATCTTCGGCTTCAACAGCGGCGATGTGGCGGGCAACGGTCGGGAGATGACCGTGGCCTTTTCCGAGCGGAACTATCTCAGGGTTCTCACCGCGGAAAATGAACGGGAATGGGAGAGCGAGGAGCCCTATCTCTCCGGCGGGATCTACGTGGAATATCCCGACGAAGCCGCCGCCAGAATCGGCGAGTACCGGGAGCAGATCCGCCAGTACCTGCCCCAGCGGGTTCTCATCTCGGACGTGGACAAGGACGGCAAAAACGAGGTGTTGGTCTGCCGCAACAAGGACGCCGCCGACGGCCTCTTCGCCAAGCTCCGGATCTTCAAGTCGGGCCAGATCGAGTGCCTGGCCTGGGACCAGTTCGGCCTCTACCCGAAATGGAAAACCCGGAGCATCTCCGGCCACGTCAGCGACTACGTCCTGGGGGACATCAACAACGACGGCCGACCCGAGCTCGTCTTCGCCGTCATCCGAAAAAGCGGCTCAGCCTTCGGCGACGCCCAGAGCTTCATCGCCTCCCAGGATATTCTGCCGAAGGAGTAGTAGGGCCTTCGGCGTCCTGAAGATCTTGAGACTGAAGGCTGAAGACTGAAGACTGAAGACTGAAGGGGCATAACCGCCCCATCCGTCGCAGACAATCCCCTTCAGCCTTCGGCCCGGTGATTAGGTGATTAGGTGATTAGGTGATTAGGTGATTAGGTGATTAGGGGCTTAGGGGGCCGAGGGCTTTGGCCCTCGGCTTTAACCACATAACCACATAACCACATAACCACTTATAACCCAAATCCCGCAATCCCCTCCCCCCTTTTCCCCCCACCGCCAAAGCCCCCCCTTTTTTCTCTTGACAGTCTTCGCGGCTTTGCATAAAACCATAAGCGATAACAATG
>NZ_JBFXGG010000126.1:0-8109 GCF_050178255.1 Desulfococcus sp.
CCGGTGGCCGTCATGGGCAGTTCGTCCACGAAACGGTAGTATCTAGGGCGCTTGTATTTCGCCAGCATGGGATGCTGAAGGCAGAATGCGTCGATATCTTTTGCCGTCAGGGAGGGGTTGAACCTGACGACATAGGCCACCACCACCTGCCCCCATTTGGGATCCGGCAGCCCCACCACCGCGCAGCTTGCCACTTCCGGATGTTCGTTCAGCACCGCCTCCACCTGCACGGGATGAATGTTTTCGCCGCCGGAGATGAACATATCGTCTTTCCGGCCCACCACGGTCAGAAATTCATTCCTGTCCCAGGTGCAGAGGTCACCGATATAGAGCCACCCCTTGTAATATTTCGCCCTGGCTTCTTCAGGCCGGTTGGCATAGGTATACGAGCACTTTCCGGCGGCTTTGATAATGACCTCGCCCACGTCCTCGTTGTTTTTCCTCACATGATCGTCCGGCTCGGCCAGTCGGTCCGGGTATACGTTCACCACCGCCATATCGTCGTCGGTGCACGAACGGCCCGCAGCCCCCGCCATATCCGGCAGATCGTAGGGCCGCAGAAAGGTGTTCCAGAACGCTTCGGTGGTTCCGTATCCGTTGAAAATGTTCGGGGTGAGCATCTCCTGGAAGCGAATGCACGCGGCCCGATCCAGCGGCGCCCCCATCGTCACGATGCCTTTCAGATGACTCAGGTCCCGACGTTTTTTCTGCTGTTCGGCACAAAGCCCTTCCAACGTGGTGGGGGCGCCGATGACATAGGTGATGCCGTGTTTGTCGATCAGATCCAGGACGGTCGCGGCGTCAAAATGACGCAGAGGGATCAATTCGGCGCCCACATAGAGCGTGGGGTTGGGCCCCCCCCCGTAAAGCCCGCCCCGGTGAAACCAGGGTGTCATGTTCAGGGTCTTGTCCCTGGGATTGAGGGGGAAGTGCATGATGACGTCGTGGGCGCTCATGATCTCGTTGATATTGTTCAGCGGGACGCCCTTCGGCATCCCGGTGGTCCCGGAAGTATACAGACGCGTTGTCTCGTCATAGATATGCGTGGGTCGGTATGTTCCCGGATCCGTGTCCGGCCTGCCCGCGACATATTCCTCAAAGGAGACGGCCCCGGCAATAGGCCTTGTCCTGCCGGACATATCGACCATGACAATGGTTTGGGGCTTGTGTGCCGCCTTTTCGAGGGCCCTTTGGGCCATTTCGGCGTCCGCCGCGTCGTAGAAATAGACCCTGGGCTTGCTGTCGTCGAGCATGTAGGCCGTCTCGCCATAGGAGAGGCGGAAGTTGATCGGACAATTGACGGCACCCAGCTTTTGCGACGCCAGGTAGATGAAGACCCATTCCGCGCAGTTGTAAAGCTGGTACATCACCACGTCGGCCTTGCCGACCCCGTCGTCTTTCAGGGCATGGGCCAGAATATTGCAGGCTTTGTCAAGATCCTGATATGTCCATGTTTTATCCCGAAGGGGACAGGTCATCGCGTTCTGGTTCGCGTACCGGTGGGTGTTTCGCAGAAAGCCGTTCAGATAGGTGAAATCATTCTCGAACGTGTCCCGGAACATGGCCGTGTCATAGGTAAATTTTCTGTTTTCCGACATGTCGTTAATCCTTATTGGAAAAAGGGTTGATGCCTGGGCCCTTTTTGTCGGCGCCCTCGATTTTTTTTACGGCTGCAACAACGCACGACCCGTGACCAGACGGGTGATCTGGTTGGTTCCGGTGTAGATCTGGGTCAGCTTGGCGTCGCGCATCATCCGCTCCACGCCGTATTCCTTCATGTAGCCCGATCCCCCGAGAATCTGAACGGTGTCGGTGGTCACCTGCATGGCCGTATCACTGGCCATGGTCTTTGCCATGCCGCCCAGGAGCGCTCCTTTCTTGTCCTTGTCATCGAGCAGCTCGGCCGCCTTCCGGGTCAGGAGGCGGGAGGCTTCAACCGCCGTGGCCATATCGGCGATCATGAACTGGATGGGGGCCAGATGAGAAATGGGCTTCCCGAACTGCACCCGCTCTCGGGCATGTTCAATGGCGCGATCCAGCGCACCCTGAGCGATCCCCACGGCCTGGGCCGCGCAGAAGACCCGGTTGATGGAGAGCGCTTTCATGAGATTGGCAAACCCGTCCCCTTCGGCGCCGATAAGGTTTTCGGCGGGAATCTCCATGTTCTCGAAAAAGAGCTGGGAGTTGACGCAGCCCCGCATCCCCATCTTTTTCTCGTTGCGGCCGTAAACCAGGCCGGGGGTGCCTTTTTCCACCACAAAGACGCTCATACCCTTGGCGCCTTTCTCCGGATCCGTATAGGCGTAAAGCGAGATGACGTCGGCCACCGAGCCGTTGGTGATGAAGCATTTCTGCCCGTTGATCACGTACTTGTCACCTTTTCTGACGGCCCGGGTTTTCATGCCGAGGAGATCCGACCCGGCCGACGGTTCAGTGGCGGCAAAAGCCGTCAGCAGCGTAGAGTTTCCGCCGAAGCGGCCCAGAAATTTTTCCTTGAGCTCAGGGCTGCCGCCATGGATGATGGGCAGCATGCCGTCGCTCTGGGCGATCAACAGCAGGGCGGTGGAAGCGCAAACCCGGCCGATTTCCTCCAGGACCAGCACAAAGGTCAGGATGTCCATTTCCGTTCCGCCGTATTCGGCAGGCAGAAGCGGGTTCAGGAGCCCCAGTTCGGCAAACAGGTTCCGGGCATGTTCCGGGAAAGACGAATTCTCATCCAGTTCCATCGCGAGTGGCGCGATTTCCCGGTTCGCCACATCGCGCACCATCTCCAGCATCACTTTCTGTTCTTCCGTTAAATTTTTCATAAGACAAGCTCTCCTTGAATGATGTCGAAACCGGATTTCAGGAATTTTCGTTACGGATCTCTCTGGCGATCACCAGTCGCTGGATCTGATTGGCGCCTTCGAAAATCTGGGTCAACTTGGCGTCCCGGAACATCCGCTCCACAGGATAATCCTGCATGTAGCCGTATCCGCCAAAGACCTGGATCGCATCCGTGGTGATCTTCATGGCCGCATCCGAGGCAAAGACCTTGCTCATGGAAGCCAGCTTGGTATTGCGTTTCCCCTGATCATACAAGGCGGCGGCGCGATAGATGAGACCCCGCGACGCCTCGATCAGGGTCGCACTGTCGGCGATAATCTGCTGGATCATCTGATGGTCGCACAGGGGTCGGCCAAAGGTCTTCCGCTCCCTGGAGTAGTTCTCCATCTGCTCGAAGGCCCCTTCGGCGATACCCAGGGCCTGGGCCGCGACGGCCGGACGGGACATGTCGAAATCCTTCATGGCGATCCGGAATCCCTTGTTTTCCTCCCCGAGCAGGTTTTCGGCGGGTATGCGCACCGCGTCAAGATGCACTTCGGAGGTCTGGGAACCCTTCTGTCCCATTTTTTTCTCGATCTTGCCGATCTTGAGTCCGGGCGTGTCCCGCTCCACCAGGAAGAAGGAGAGGCCGTCCCGGCCGTTGCCGGAGGTTCGCGCCAGAACTGTATAGACCGAAGCCACCGGTCCGTTGGTGGAAAAGCATTTGGTCCCGGAAAGGACATAAGCGTCGCCGTCCCGGACCGCCGTGGTGCGGATCGAAGCCACGTCCGACCCGGCACCCGGTTCCGACACCAGATAGGCGGCCAGTTCTCGGTTTTTCACCATCCTCGTCATCACGCGATCCAGCAATTCCGGTCTGGCGCCATGGATGATGGGAAAGCTGCCTACGGCCTGGATGATCAGCATCAGGGCCGACGAAGCACAGTGACGCGCGATCTCCTCGACCCCGATGCAGAGCAGGGTCCCGTGATGCTCCTCCGCACCACCGTATTGCGGTGGGAAGACTGCGGTCATCAGACCCAGATCCCACAAAAGATCGATCACTTCCGGATTTAACTGACCTGTCGCATCGATGGATGCGGCCAGGGGAGCGATCCGTTCCCGTGCGGCCTGGCGTATCGTGTCGGCTGCAACTCTCAATTCTTCATTGTCGATAAACATCGGCTCCTCCAAACTGGATAAGTACAGGGTCTGTTGATTTCGGATGCATGAATCGCCGGCAACTCACTGAAAATGCACCATCACCAAAATGTTTTCTGAAACTTTCCTTTTTCACAGGTCGTGCCAATGTTTGAAAAAACGGCTTTTAAATTTCTAATCTTCTGAAACAATTATCTTTAAAGAAGGTATATGCAAAAGAGGGAAGAATATGCTATGTTGTGATTGTGTTGCCGGACGGATACAGTTTCACCCCTCACCGGCATGGCAAAAGATGTATCCACAGGGAGACATGTCGACCGATGACGACAAGTTCAGAAGCCGCCATGCTTCGCAAAGCCGCTTATTGCCGATGCGGTGTCGTTTTTTTAGACAAGACCGGACGTGTGGCGCGTTTGACCACGGATTTTTTCGAAGCCCTCGGTCCGGATATCGAAAAAGGGGCACGGCTTCCGGATGCGCTCCGCGGTTTGACACCTGGCGAGTGGACTTTCTGGAATGATGACTGGTTTGTACAGGCCGAAGGGCGTCAGCGAACCGAGGTGATGGTCTTCCGGCGCGTCCGGACGGCGGATCGAATACTGGGGCCCTACGGTGACTGTCCGATGAACGAGGAAATGGTCCGGATGGTTCTTGACAACCCCTACGAGGGGCTCACGGTCGTCGACACCAAGGGAAATATCACCCTGCTCAGCCCGGCCAATGAACAATGGTTCGGGCTCGAATCCGGCGGCGGCGCGGGTCTGTCGCTTTCAACGCTTGCGCCCGGCAGCCGCCTGGCGGAGGTGGCCCGCACCGGCATCGCCGACAGCGCACAGGTCGTCGACCTGCACGGCAAGACTAAAATCACGGTCAACCTGCCCGTCAGACGGAACAATCGGGTCATCGGCGCTTTCGGGAGAATCCTGTTCCAGAGTCCTGAACAATTGGAAAAACTGGCGGATCGCGTCCGGGCGATGGAACGGAAGGTCGAACGCTACGAAACGCTCCTGGACGAACTGCGCGGACATCGCCGTTCCTTCGAAAACATCCTCACCCTGAATTCGGAAATGCGGCGCGTTATCGAGCAGGCCCGACGCATAGCGGATTCTTCGGCCACGGTGCTCCTGCTGGGCGAAAGCGGTACGGGAAAGGAGTTGTTCGCCCAGGCTCTCCATGAAGCCTCCCATCGGAAGAAAGGGCCTTTCGTCGCGATCAACTGCGGCGCGATTCCCCACGACCTGATCGAATCGGAATTATTCGGCTACGAAGAAGGCGCCTTCAGCGGCGCCCGGAAAAAAGGCAAACCCGGAAAGTTCGAACTGGCCTGCGATGGAACGCTTTTCCTGGATGAAGTCGGAGAATTGCCCATCGAAAGCCAGGCCAAGCTGCTTCGGGTTCTGGAAGAGCGCAGAATCGACCGCCTGGGGGGCACGATCCCGATCGATGTGGACTTCCGGCTGGTGGTCGCCACAAACCGGGATCTTGCCGCTTTTGTCGATGCCGGCAAATTCCGCAGCGATCTCTTCTACCGCATCAACGAGTTCCCGATCGAGATCCCGCCGCTGAGGTCGCGTCCGGAAGACATTCCCCTTTTGGCAAAACACTTCCTTTCCGAAGTGTGCCGCCGGGAGCGACTTCTCATGCAACAACTCTCCGAGGAAGCGACCGGGGCGCTCATGTCGCATGCCTGGCCTGGAAATGTCCGGGAATTACGAAGCCTGATGCGCCAGATGGCCTGGAAAGCTCAGGGACTGGTCGTCGAACTCCGTCATTTGCCGTCCACGTTCCACAAAGGCGCAAAAACCCCTCTGTCCGGCACCCTGGATGACCATTTGGCCGAGGCCGAACGCAGCGCCATCGAAGCGGCCCTGCAGGCAGCGAACGAAAATCGCGCGCTGGCGGCCCGAACCCTCGGCATACACCGCACCGCGCTTTACAAAAAAATGAAACGGTTGGGGATCAGCTGAAGGGTATCCCGCCAAATCCGGACATCATTCATCACGGATGCTTTTCAGGGTTTATCCCGACATATATACAGGAGAATACCCCAGGCAAATGATGGGAAACCCCTATATACAAGCCAATGTGTCGCATTTTATAAATTCGATACTCAACTTTCGACCTTCATAGGCCGTATCCTCCCGGCACCTCTATCTGGTCACCATCATGAAAGTCGAAAGTTGAGTCCGATATCCAACCTTCGGCTTTCATCCCATAATACGCCGATTCTTCGCACCACGATGCAACACGATCGCATGATTACAGAGAGGAAATCATCATGGCCCAAGTCGCTCCGAAGCCGGCGGGCGAACAAAAGTCACACCCCATGGGAGATCCGCGGTACAAAGCCGTCGACCGCGTCATCAAACGGCAGCAGTTCAAGCAGGATGCCCTTATCGAGGTGCTGACGGCCGCCCAGGAAGCCTTCGGCTACCTTCCCGAGGACGTCCTCATGTATGTCGCCCGAATGCTGAGGCTCCCGTCCAGCTGGGTTTACGGGGTGGCCACTTTCTATCACTTCTTTTCCCTCAAGCCCCAGGGGGAACATTCCTGTATCGTCTGCCTGGGCACCGCCTGCTATGTGGGAAAATCCTTCGAGATTGTCGAAGCCCTGGAAAGCGGTTTTGACGTCAAGGCCGGGCACACCACCGCCGATGGGAAGCTGACCTTGAACACGGCCCGGTGCCTGGGATGCTGCGGTCTGGCGCCGGTGGTGGTTCTGGACGACGTCGTGCTGGGAAAGGCAACATCGGCCTCGACCCTGGATAAGGTACGCCGGCGCGTAAGCGGCGCCGACTGATCCAATCCACCGCTCCCGATGCATCCCTGAAACCGCTAACCGTCAAAGGGAAGAACGATACGATGAACCGAATCGAACTCAAGGCCATGGCCCAGGTCGAACAGGAACGACAGGCGAAGTTCCGGTGCCGCATTCTCTGCTGCATGAGCACGCCGTGCATTTCTTCCGGCGCGTCGAAAATACTGGCGGCGTTTGCCGATGCGATCACGGCGGAAGGGCTTGCGGCTGAGGTGGAAGCCGCGACGAGCGGATGCATGGGACCCTGCAGCCGCGGTCCGATGGTAACGATCAAAAACAGGGGTGAAGCCGACGTCATATACGAGCGGGTGACACCGGAGATGGTGGCGCCCATTCTGAACCGGCACGTCAGGGGCCAGACCGTCCCGTCCCTCGACGCACGCATCCTCTCTCATGATATTCCCTTTTTCGCCAAGCAGGAGAAGGTGGTGCTTGCCGGCAGCGGCGACATCGACCCGGAACGGCTGGAGAGCTGCGTCGCTGCGGGCGGATATGAAGCCCTGGGGCAGGTCCTTCGGGAGATGACGCCTTCGGACGTGTGTGTGGAGATCTTGAGAAGCGGCCTTCGGGGTCGCGGCGGCGCAGGCTACCCGACCGGGTTCAAGTGGCAGCGGGTGCAGAAAGCGACCGGCGACCGAAAGTATGTCGTCGCCAACGGCGACGAAGGCGACCCCGGCGCTTACATGGACCGGACCCTGATGGAATCCGACCCCCATCGGGTGCTGGAGGGAATGGCCGTCGCCGGTTACGCCGTCGGCGCGGACCGGGGGTATATCTACGTCCGAAGGGAATATCCGCTGGCCGCCAAACGACTCGAAAAGGCCATCACGCAAGCCGAGCGCGCGGGACTTCTGGGCAACCGGGCCCTGGACAGCCCCTTCAATTTCCGCATCGATATCCGCATGGGCGCGGGCGCCTTTGTCTGCGGCGAAGAGACCGCCCTGATGCAGTCCATCATGGGGCGCCGGGGTCAACCCGTTCCCCGTCCCCCCTACCCGGCGCAACAGGGTCTCTGGGGCGCCCCGACCCTGATCAACAACGTCGAAACCTTCGGGAACGTCGCCATGATCATCAATCGGGGGGCTGAATGGTATGCCGGCCTGGGCACGGAAAAGAGCAAGGGCACCAAGATCTTCGCGCTGGCGGGTAAAACCGTCAACACGGGCCTCATCGAAGTGCCCATGGGCATCACCCTGCGGGAGATCGTATATGACATCGGCGGCGGGATACAGGACGGCCGCGCCTTCAAGGCCGCACAGACCGGCGGGCCCAGCGGCGGCTGCATTCCTGCGGACAACCTCGACACCCCCATGGATTATGAAGCC
>NZ_JBFXGG010000127.1:0-8055 GCF_050178255.1 Desulfococcus sp.
CAGTCCCGCCGGTAGGTGAAGGCGAGGCCGTTGAGGCTGCCCAGGGCCTCGTCCCGCATGAATTCCCGGGTCGGCACGTCGCAGCCGATCACCCCCTGGTGCATGACCAGGGTGCGGCGGGTCAACTCGCCCACGAAAAACATGTCGTGGCTGACCAGGAGCAGGGTCGTGTCGAGGTCGCCGATGATCTGGAGCAGGAGCTCCTCCCCCTCGGGGTCGAGACCGGCGGTGGGTTCATCGAGGATGAGCAGGTCGGGCGACATGGCCAGCACGCAGGCCAGGGCCAGGCGCTTGCGCTCCCCTCCGGAAAGATGCAGCGGGACCCGATCCTCGAATCCCGACAGCCGAACCCGCGCCAGGGTTTCCCGGACCCGCTGCCGCGTCTCGTCGGGGGTGCAGCCGAGGCGCCGGAGGCCGAAGGCAACCTCCTCCCCCACGCTCGGGCAGAAAAGCTGGTCGGCACAGTCCTGGAAGACCATGCCGACCCGCCGCCAGAGGGTTCGGTGCCGCTGTTTCGTCACGGGCTCTCCGGCGAAGTGAAACGTGCCTTCGCCCCGGCGCAGGCCGAGGAGGCAGGAGAGGAGGGTGGTCTTGCCGGCCCCGTTTTCTCCAACGAGGGCCACGCGTTCGCCGGATGCGATGTCGAGATCGACCCCTGCGAGGGCGGGGGTGCCGTCGGGATAGCGGAATCGGAAGTCCCGGAGGGAGACCAGGGCCGGCGCCGGGGCGGTCTTTCCGGGAGGCGTCGCCGCGGGGACGCCTCCCGGTGTCTTCCCGCTTTCGTCGGCCGTCTCCGGGGCCAGCCGGAAGGAGAAGTCGAGGCCGTGCTCCCGCAAGGATGCCCGGTGGGAGACGAGTTCCTTCAGGGTGTAATCGTGGTGGATGCGGCCCCGGTCGATGACCACGGCCCGGTCGCAGAGTTCGTAGAGGAAGATCAGGTCGTGGCTGATGCAGACGAGGGTGCCCGGAAAATCCCGGAGCAGGTTGAGGAAGATCTCCTCCTGGCGCGGATCGAGGTTGGTGGTGGGCTCGTCCAGGATCAGGGTTTCGGGGCCCATGGCCAGGAGGCCGGCCAGGGCCGCCCGCTTTTTCTGACCGAAGCTGAGGTTGTGGGGCGGTTTGTAGGCCATTCCCGCCAGCCCCACCTGCTCGAGGGCGACGCGGGCGGCCTCCTCCGCCGACACTCGCGCCAGGCCCTGGTTCCGCGGGCCGAAGGCCGCGTCGTCCATGAGGGTGTGGCCGAAGAGCTGATCGTCGGGGTCCTGGAAGAGCAGGCCGATCTCCAGGCGGGCGGCATCGAGGTGGGCCCCGGCCAGGAGCTTCCCCTTGTAGGAGACGCTCCCCGCGGAAGGGGAGAGCAACCCGCAGAGCTGCCTGACCAGCGTCGTCTTTCCCGATCCGTTATGCCCCACGAGAGCGATCCGGTCCCCCGGGGCGATGTCGAGGTCGATGCCCGAGAGGGCGGGGGTGCCGTCGGCGTATCGATAGGTCAGCCTCCGGATGCTGAAGAGGGTCTGCTTCGGGTCCGGTCGCAACACCGGCGGGGTCGGATTGTGCATCATCGCCGCTCCTTGTTCATCCGCTTCCCTGTTGGAAGAATCGGTCCCAGAGGATCAGGGTGATCCCGAGGGCCAGCCAGGCGCCGGCCAGCAACAGGTCCTTTGCCTGCATCCGCGATTCTTCCGGTGCGGGGAACCGGCCGCGATATCCCCGGGCCCGCATGGCCTCGAAGACCCGCTCGGTCCGCTCGAAGCTCCTCACGAACAGCATCCCGAGGAAGTTGGCCACGGCCCGCAGGGTCTCGATGTCGGTGCGTTTTCGGAACCCCCGCACCCGCATGCCGGCGGCCATGCGCTCGGCCTCGTGCCGGAAGACGTGGAGGTACCGGTGGCTCAGGAGGACCATCTGTCCCACCATGTCCGGTATGCCCAGCCGGGTCAGGCCGTGAAGGGTGACGGGAAGCGGCGCCGTAGTCAGGAGGGGCTCCATCAGGAGCGCGACGGCCACGCCCTTGCAGGCGATGGCCAGGGCTTTGTAAAGGCCGCGCAGGTTGAATCCGAGCCAATCCACGCCGTCGATAACCAGAACCGTGTCGCCGGGGAGCGCCGGTGCGGAGAGCGGCATCACCACCAGAAACATGACGAGAAAGCCGGTGACGGCCAGAAGCCGCGTCAGGGCGCGGACAAGGGACGAACGGGCCAGAACCAGGGCCAGGAGCGATACGGCCAGGGCCGCCAGGGCCGGCTTCACGTGTTCGAGGGCCGCCACCAGAAAGCTGTAGGCGAGGAGGGCCGTGATTTTACAGCGGACATCCCAGCGGTGGAACAGGGTCGCGCCGGCGGCATCCGCAAGGGGCGGCACCGACCAGTCCCTGTCCTCACCCGACACGCTGCGCCGGCGGACCAGGAACCGAAGTCCGGCGGCCGCGGCCGCCAGCAGGATCAACGGGCCCGCCAGGATTGCGGCGAACTGCCAGGCGGGCAGGACGATGTGCACCACCTCAGCCATGGGCGGATGGATCCCGGGGGGCGGTGTCATGGGTGTCGTCGGCCCCACCGGCAAAGACCGGTTCCAGCATCTCGGGCTTCACCCGGGCCAGGAAGCCGATGGTGAATGCGCTCACCGCCCCTTCGATGAGGATGACCGGAACATGGGCCGCCAGGGCGATTTTGGCCACCCCGAAGAAATCCTCCCCGCCCGCGGCCAGCAGGAGCGCCAGAATGAGCGCGGCCATGGCGGTTCCCAAAGCCCCTGCGATACCGCCGACAATGGATTGCCGTGATCGGGTGCGGCCTTTGAGCCTCTGGAAGAAAACACCGCAGATCAAGGCCGGCACCCCCATCATGAGGGCATTGGCCCCAAGGGCGGTCAGGCCGCCGAACTGAAAAAGGATGCTCTGGAGGAGGAGGCCGAGGCCGACGGCCAGAAAAGCCGACGGCCCGAGGAGCGCTCCGGCGAGACCGGGGATGAGGAGATGAACGCTGGTGGGGCCGAAAGGGATGTGAATCAGCGACGCCACGAAAAAGGCCGCCGTCACCACCGCCACCTTGGGCAGCGTCTCGCTCCGGGTGCGGCGGGCGCTCCAGGCGGCCAGAGCCGCGCTTGCGGCATAGCCGCCGACGGTCACGGACATGGGGAGTACCCCGTCGGAAATGTGCATGGTCAATCCCTGTGCGGTGTCGTATCGCTGATGGATTTTCGGTCCCTGCGCCGGCTCGCCGCGAAGGCGGCGGCCCCGAAGAGGCCGAGGATGTAGCCGATACCGCCGAACACCTCCTGGAAACCCGGCTTGTCGAGATCGGCCCTCAAAGCGGCGATCTCCCGCCGGATACCCCTCAACTCGCGGGAGAGGGCGGCGTTTTGCTCCGTGAGGAGGGCCGTGAGATCCGGGGAAGCCGTATCGGTCCCGGGCGTCTCCCCAAGGGCGGCGGGCGGCGGGAACGCCAGGCAGGCGCACACCGCCGCGATCATGACGAGCTTCTTAACCCGGAACGGCGCCGACCCGCAACCCTTCATTTGCGGGCCTCCACCTCGGTCCTTTTCAGCTGAAAGCTGTTCTTGTGCCCCATGCCGGCGTCGATGACGATGGTCAGGTCGTCGACCTTGGGGATGGGGAAGCTGAACAGCCCCCCGGTGTCGGTGGTTCCCTCCAGGAGAAGGGTGTCGGCGCTGTCGAAGACCCGCACCGTGCCGCCTTCCACCATGCGTCCGTCGGGAAAATAGCTTTCGGTGTGGATTTTTCCCCCCTCGACGTAGGCGAACAGGTTGACCTTGTGGGCCAGGGCGACCCCTGCGGAGAAGATCGACACCAGCATGAATACCGCGGCGATTCTCGAGGTTTTCATTGGGCGCCTCCGCTTATCTCATGTCCCGGGTGCGCACCCAGTAGACCGCGCCGATCTCGACGGTCTTCTTCATGCCTTCGTGATCGATGGTCCAGTCGGCTTCGTTCAGGGCTGAAAATCCCCACCAGCCGGCCTTGGGCATGGCGTAACTGAAGATGCCGTCGGCATCGGCCTTGACCACCTGGGTGACATACGGGTCCGCCGGCGGGAGCACCACGCTGATGTTCCCGGGGGAGGCGTTGAGATACTCGATCTCAACCTCGGCGTGGGGGACCGGCTTGCCCTTGAGCAGCACCTGCCCGGTAAAGAGATTGCCGGTCCACAGGCCGTAGGGCCGGGTCAGGGGGACGATCTCGGTCTCCAGTCCCACCGGCACGTCCCAGCCCTCCTCCAACCCGAGAGCGTTGACGCAGACCTTGGTGTAATGGACGATGTAGAGATCCTCGGCCGGCTCCCAGTAAGGGGTCGGCTCGACGAAGAAGGTGTAGTCCCCCGGCCGGCGGATGTCGTAGTCCGCGGTCCAGAAGGTGAACTTCCCGGTCTGGTCCGGGCTGCCGCCCTTGACTTCCTTCAAGGCGGCCGTCAGATCGCTTTTCTGCCCGCCGTGCTTCACGCCGAACTGCTTGGGCCTGGCCATCTCCATGTAGTGCTGCTCCAGGGGATGGATGAACTTGACCTCGATGGACAGTGTTTTGGCGTCGTCACGGGCGACAATGTCGTCGGACGGGATGACGGCGCCGAAATGGGCGAAAGCCGGGGCGGCAGCGAGCAGCAACAGGGCCGCCGCAATGAGGGTTCGCATCGATCTGCATGGGGGCATCCGAAGCTCCTTCCATAATAGGGTTTCAAAGATAACAGACAGATTTGCCAAATAAAAAGCCACGAAGGCCGGTTTCCTCAAGCGGCATCGCCTGGGAAATCGTCGCCTTCGTGGCTTGTTGTCAGGATATGGAACAACGGAATCTGTCGAGGAAAAAACGGATTTCAATCCGTGAGTTGAGCCAAGCCTTTAACGAAAACGTCTCCGGATGTCAAGTCAATTCTCCTTTGCCGTTTGCATCCGACGTTATGAGATAACGCTAAGTTTTCGTTGAAGATTTGTCGATATCAGTCATCTTCCAGATCAGTCATCTTCCAGTTCCCGATGGATCCGGTCCATCCATGCCGGCACGCGGAGGTTTTCCGCCCGGAGGTAGGATTTGGAGTAGGGTTTGATGTCAATGATGGGGCTCCCGTCCACCGCCTCGAGCCCCTTGACCTCGAGCGTGTTATCCTTTCGGCCCGCCAGGGGCACCGCCGAGACCAGCACGGGGTTGGGACGGGCCGGACTGCAGGTGGCGAAGATGCCCTGCCGCGGCAGGTCCTTCCGCCCCATGGGGTGGACCGTTTTCAGGTTGCGCCTCGCCGGGTCGATCAGGTGGGGCCAGTAGAGCACGAGGATATGCGAAAAGCCCTCGATGCCGTCCAGAAGCTCGATCCATTGGGGAAAGATCTCCAGTCGGGAGACGGTCTCCTTGACCCGGCGGTGATATTCCCTGATCCGGTCCATGCGCTCGTTCAGCGTCAGGTCCGATTCTCCGGCCGTGAGCATGGGGGTTGTGATGGGGCTTCTCACCACGCCGACGGGGGTGAGCTGCAGAATTGCGTCATTTCTTGCTTCAGTGTTCATCGCGTCCTCCCGGGTCGACGAATTTCAGGTCGTCGGCCCATTTTCACAGGTTACATACTCAACGTTCGACATTCATATTACATACTCAACGTTCGACTTCCATCGGCCGGTTGTAACCGGTCACCATCATGAAAGTTGAAAGTTGAATTACATATCCAGGGAGACGGTCAGCATCGCCGTGAAGGGTGCGCCTGCGTAATAACTGGTGATGCCCCCCCGAAGGGTGTCGTTCTCCTGGATCAGGGAGACGTACGCCTCGTCGAAGAGATTGATGACTTCGAGGGAAACGTTCAGGGCGTCGGCAAAGGAGAGGTTTTTCCGGGTGTAGCCGAGCTTGAGATCCGCCACCCAGTAATCGTCGATCTTCTCCGTGTTTTCGGGGTTGCCGTAGCGTTCGTCCATGTAGCGCAGCATGGGAATGATCGTGAAGTCCCCCCAGGAGAGGATCAGGCCGCTTTTCACCATCCACTCGGGGACATCCACCACCTGATTGCCTTCGGTGTCCAAGGTCGCTTCCGCAAAGATCAGGTCGTCGTCATAGGTGAGGTCGGTATAGGAGGGGTTTAAAAAGAAGATGACATGCTCCCCGAAAAAGAAGTTCATTTCCACGTCGAAGCCCCAACCCGTGGCTTCCCCGACATTCTGCTGATAGTTCACGCCGTTGGGCCCTATTCGCGGATCGAATATCGTGCTCAGGAGATTTTTATGTTTGGCGTAGAAAAGGGTCGGCAGGAACTCCATCCGTTCGGTGCGGAAGCGGGCTCCCAGCTCGACGGTGTCGGTAATCTCCATGTCGTATCCGCTGAACATGTCGTCCAGGGTCACCCCAGCGGCCTGGAAAGCGGCGCGATTGTTGTTGTAGACGGTTACCAGAGGCACGTAAGCGTAGGGACGAATGTGGTTGCGCCCATAGCTGGAATGAAATTCGAGGTTCTCGGAAAACAGATACGTGACACCCAGCGTGGGCTCCAGTTCATCGTAGCTTTTCTCCTGCCGGTAAAGGTCCGGGGCTTTCACCAGTTCGTAGTCCGGTGCGGCGGCGGTGTACCCCTGGCCGGCAGGGTCCCGATAGTAAAAGTATTTGAGGCCGGCCTGCCAGTCGAATCCGCCGATGCTTCCGGCCAGCTTGATATAGGGACTGTGGCCGATGCCGTCGTCCTCGCTTTCCATGACCATGCCGTATCCCTTGAACGCCAGCGTCGCTGCATTGAAGTTCTCCTGGGTGATGCGCATGTCCGAGGATTCAAACCAGTAGCCGAGGCTGGCCGTGGCCCAGGAAAACCGCGAGTCGATCTGGGAAATGAAACCGTACCGCTCGATGTCCCGCATGCGCTTCTGGACGATGCCGCCCCTGGCGGTGCTTCCACCCAGAATTTCGGTGTCCTCCTTGGCATAATAGGGCTTGATCGTCAGCTTGAACAGGTCGGAAAATGTCCACGGGATGACGGACAGAAAGTCCCGGTTGACATAGTCGCCGCGGTTGTAATCATAGTAGTCGATGTCCCGGGCTGCGATCCCGGTGAGATTCGCATTGTAGTCTTTGTCATGGTTGGCGTCCAGGTCCAGCGTCTCGGCATAGGCGAGGGGTCTGTAAAGGTGCTGATCGAGACTGTTGTAATTGAGCTGGAACCGGACCTCGTCCCGGTCCGAGATCGGTTGGCTCAACATGAAATTGAAGTTTTTCCGGGGGCCGAGGTCGCCGGGACCCTTCCATTTTCCGGCGTCGGTGTAGGATCCGGAAACCGACAGGCGGGTGTTCACGGCAGGCAGCGTCCCGGAGTCCAACCGGACAAAGGTCCGGCTGTAGCTGTCGGCGCCGACGCCCTGGCCGACCAAAGCCCCGGCTTCCGTTTCGGGCCAGAGCGGTCGAAGCTCGATGGCGCCGCCGCGGGCACCGACGCCGGTGCCGAGATCCGCCGGCACCGCGCCCTTGTAAACGGCGATCCCTTCAAAATTCTCCGTATCGTAGATATAGTCCCGCGGCCCCATGGGATTACCGCCGTAGTTGGGCACGCCGGCGACGGTCATGGCGCCGAGAGATCCGCGCACGCCCCGTACCCGGATGCTTTTCTGCTCGGCTCCCAGTCCATAGGGATCGACGCTCTCCACGCTGATGCCCGGCAGTATGTTGATCGCCTCGTATACGCTGACGGCGGCCTTGGCTCCCTGGGCTGCAATCCCTTCCCGGGTGATCTCGCTGCCGGTGTACACCGTTTCGTGGGTTTGCCGGGTGGGGGTGACGAGTTTTTTCTCCTTGACGACCATCGCATCCAGCGTCACCGTTTCCGCCGCAAGGGTCGGGGTTCCCACAAGCAGGCACGCCAGAGCGGCCAGTGCCCACACACCGTTCTTTTTCATTCAACACCTCCGTATGAAGTTCATCTATCCTTTGCATTCAGGCCTTTGCATTCAGGCCTTTGCATTCAGGCCCTTCCGTTCAGGAAGTTCCGAAAACCCTTCGGGCACATGACGCCCGAACCTTCTGTTGCCGTCCTTCGTGGAGGTGCTGTTATGAAACCGCGACTGTCGACTTTCATGATG
>NZ_JBFXGG010000128.1:0-3060 GCF_050178255.1 Desulfococcus sp.
GTGTGGCCGGCCCGGAGGGAGACCTCCCGCGTTTCGAGGAAGTTGCTGGACGTACCCGAGCTGTTGAAATCCTTGTTCAAGGCCAGGGTGGCGTAGGTTTTGGGGCGGCCGGATTCGTCCAGGCCCGAGCTCTGGGCCGTGACGGCCAGGCGGAAGGCCGGGGTGCTTTCGCTGTCGCGGCCGCTCTCCTCGAAGTCCCGATGATGGTAGCCGACGCCCAGCTCACCGTAGAGGAACTTGGCGTTGCGCCGGTACACCAGCCCGATCACGTTGGAGGTGTAGTCGGCAATGCCTTCGTCGTGATCCCGATTCCAGATGCTGTAATCGACGGCGATGGAGTCCCGGGGCGACAGGTGGTAGCGGAAATCGAAAAGGCCCCGGTTTTCCGTTGCGTCTTCGGGGTTGACCTTATCGTAATTGACGGCGGTGTGCCGGTAGGCGAGGCGGGATGAAAAGCGTTCGCTGAAACGGTAGGCGAGCCAGGGCTCTATCTGGTTGTAGTTGTATTTCTCCTGGATCCCGACGAGTCCGGTGGTGTGGTCGGCCTCGGACTGGTCCCGGGTGCGGACGAAATATTCCTTGAGGCCGAGATTGATCTTGGCCGTGGGCCGGGTTTCGGCGTTCAGCCGGAGGGTGTGCCCGGTGTAATCGAGGTCGTCGGCGTTCCGATGTCCGGCCGGCCGGTCGTCCCGGTCGTCATAGGAGTAGATGTTGAGGGAATAGCCCAGGTCCACCAGGGTTTTTCCGGTCCGATAGCCGAAGCGGAGACCCGGCTGCACCAGATAGGTGTCCACCCGAAGCTTCTCGAAATCGTCGTCCACCCGGTAGAAGTTGCTGTCCGTCCGATAGGCGAAGGAGAGGGTCGGCTCCAGCCGATTGGTCGCCTTGGCCGTCAGGTTGAGGTTGGCGTTCGCGACGTCGATTTCGTCCGCGTAGATCAGGGGTTCGATCACCACCCGGTTTTCCGGTTCGATCACCACCTGATTTTCCGCAACGACCGTCACTGGAAGCACACAGAGAAAACCGAGAACCACTGCAACCTTGAAACATTGTTTTTTCATCAGAACATCCTCTTTCAGAATAGGGCGTAGTGGAGCATATATTATTGAAACGAGCGCGCTGCAATCAGTTTCCACCCAACAGCTGCAATTGTACAACCGCTGTCCGGGTGTTTCTCCGGAAGCATCCGCGTCTCGCGGCATGCGAAACCACGGCGTCGCCCAGGAGCGTCTGCAACGGCTCACGATGCATAAAATAAGAACTTTTGATATATCGTTTTCTCTCTATAGATTCCGGATTGCCCGATGTCAACCCGAATTTGGAAAAAGTTAAAAAAAGTTATAGCTGATTAAGGGGGGAGGGGTGGTTAGGTGAAGAAGGGTTTTAGGGTGATTAGGGTTTTAGGGTGTTAGAGTTTTAGGGTTTTAGGGTGATTAAGGTGGTAGAGTTTTAGGGTGGTTGGGGGGAGAGGATGATCTTGTGCCTGTGGGATGTTGGTGTTGCGTTTCAGGACATCTTTCGGTGTTGACTTCGATTTTCAGGGGTTGGTGGGGGGAAAGGCTGAAGGCTGAAGACTGAAGGCTGAAGACTATAAGCGTGTGCCGGTAACCACATAAAACCATAAAACCATAAAACCCTAAAACCCTAATCACCCTAACCACCCTATCCTTTTATAAATGCCGCGATTCGCGCGGCGCCGTCTTTCTGATTTGCGGCGGCCAGGGTTTTCTGCAGGGAGGTGAAGGCTGCGCGGAGGACGGCGGTTTTGGGGCGGGGGGAGGTCAGCTGGGCGTCGATGGTTCTGAGATCGGCCACAAGCTCCGCCAAGGCGTCGAATTCGAGGTTCATGCCGCCGGCATCGGCCTTGATGCCGGTTGCGAGGGCCTCTGCGGCCGTCCGTCCGGCATCGTCCACGACCGGTCCGTCTCCCAGGCGCGGCGCGGCGTCGCCGCCCCCGGCGCCCAGATCCCGGGCCGTCGCGATGCCGGTCTCCGTCAGCCCCACGCCGCCTGAAAGGGTCCGCACCGCCACGGCGTCCATCCCCATGAGGGATTCGGCGATCTTGAGGGACTCGGGCTTTTCGCAGCCCATCGCCGCGCCCACGTCGTACATGGAGATCTGGCCCGACAGGCTGCCGTCGAGGCGGTCGTACAGGGTCAGGAGGAATTGCTTTTCGTTGTCGTTCAAGGTGATCATCGCTTTAGGGTCCCTTCCTTTGGGGGGCGGTATCATGCCGGGCCGCATCCTTCCGGCACCGCTATCCAGTCATTGTCATGAAAGTCGGAAACTGGAGTTTAGTACATGCAGACCGGTTTGTCCATAGGCGGTTGGTCCTTCGGGGCGGTTTCAGGAAAGCAGGGTTTTAAACTTTTTTCTGCCTTTGATCCTGTAGACCGAGAAATCGCGATCGATCGTTGCAATGGTATCGATGTTGAGCTGTTCGGCGATATATACCAGACATGAATCGGCAAAATCCATTGGCAAGTCCCGGTATTTTTCCGTCAACGCTTTCAGTCGATGAAAATCCTTATTCTGGATATCATAAATTTCAACGCCGCCTCTGCCGATCCATTCTAAAAAGTCGATCTGGGCATTTCGGTTGAAATCCAGCAAGTGAAGTGTCTCCGTTATGGAGGCTATGGTCGTGACAAGAGGGTGCTTATTTGTTTTGATGAATTCAAGCGATTCATGATGGTATCTATCGGACGCATCGAACAGCGCAATCAATGGGCCGGAGTCTATCAGGACTTTTTTCATCATCTCGACTCTGAAGACTGAAGGCTGAAGGCTGAAGGCTAAAGGGGTGGTCTGCGATGGACGGAACGTTTATGCCCCTTCAGTCTTCAGTCTTCAGCCTCAATTTCTTTTAGCCCGAATCTTCTCTTTTAAAATGGCTTTTCGATCGACAGACAGATTTTCCCGGCCGCTTGAATATCTGCCAAACAAATCCTTGCCCGATTCCCAGGCATCGAGGCTTTCCAACTTTCCGATATATTCAATTATACTTTTGCGAATCAATTCGGATTTTGTCAGACCCAGATTTCTGGCAGCGACACGAAC
>NZ_JBFXGG010000128.1:3160-6210 GCF_050178255.1 Desulfococcus sp.
GTTTCTTCGATATGGATGGGAGATGCGGATGCGGGATCGATCGGGCAAGTGGGCGATTTTCACGGTGACGGCCGTCGGGGTGTTCATGTCGACCCTGGACGGCAGCATCGTCAACGTCGCCCTGCCCGCCGTCATGCAGGACCTGGGGGTGCCCATGCCCACGGTGGAGTGGGTGATGATGATCTATCTGCTCACCGTCTCCTCCCTGCTGCTCTCCTTCGGGCGGCTGGGCGACATCCGGGGCCGCCGCTGGGTCTACACCCGGGGGCTGGGGGTCTTCTCGGCGGGATCCCTCTGCTGCGCCATGGCCGACAGTGCGTTGTGGCTCATCGGGGCCCGGGCCTTCCAGGGGGTTGGAGCCGCCATGGTCATGTCCTGCACCCAGGCCATTGTGGTCGACGCCTTTCCGGCCTCGGAGCGGGGGCGGGCCCTGGGCGTCCTGGGGGCGGTGGTGGCCTCCGGCCTCACGGTGGGACCGGCCCTGGGGGGATGGATTCTGCATGTCGCCTCCTGGCCTTTTATCTTCTGGATCAACATCCCCATCGGGGTGGGGGCGGCGCTGTGGGCCAACCGTCTCCTGAGGCATCGGCAGGTGGATGTGACGCGGCGGGAATCCTTCGACGGCTGGGGCGCGCTTTTCCTGGCCCTCGGCATGGGGGCGATGCTCGCGGCCCTGACCCACGGCTACGACTGGGGCTACGGCAGTATCCCGTTTCTTTCCCTTTCGGGGCTCTTTCTGGCGTCGTCCCTGGGGTTCGTCCGTCGGGAAATCCGAACCCCCCATCCCCTGATTTCGCCGTCTCTGCTGCGGATCCGCCTCTTCGTTCTGCCGGTTCTGGCGGGGATGATCCTTTTTGCGGGGCTCTTCACCATCATCTTTCTCATGCCGTTTTTCCTGATGCATCCCCGCGGCCTCTCCCCGGGAGATACCGGCCTGATCATGGTGACCCCGTTCATCTTTCTGTTCCTGTTCGCGCCGCTCTCGGGCGCCCTTTCGGACCGGCTGGGATCCCGCTGGCTCTGCACCCTGGGCATGGCCGTCCTGACAGCCTCCTTCGTCCTTCTCTCCCGCCTGACGCCCGAGGCGTCCAAAATCGAGATCGCGTGGCGTCTGGCCGTGAGCGGCATCGGCACGGGATTGTTCATCGCCCCCAACAACGCCGCCGCCATGAGCGCCGTTCCCCGGAAATTCATGGGGGTGGCCGCCGGGACCGTGGCCACGGTCCGCAACCTCGGCATGGTGCTGGGGATCGCCCTGGCCGGAACCCTTTTCAACAGCGCCTTTCACGCCTCGAGCGGGGGGCGGCTCCTCAAGGTCTACACCCCCGATCTGGAGCCCGTCTTCATGGAAGCTTTCCGGCACGCCATGTCCTCGGGCATCGCCCTCGGGGCCATCGGCATCGTTGTCGCCTTTTTACGGGGAAGGGATGAGAAATGAAAAACAGGATTGTCAAGGCCGTAGTGTTCGATTTCGATGGGACCCTCACGCACCCCGGGGCCCTGAATTTTTCCGAGATCAAGGCGGCGGTGGGCTGCCCTCCCGACCAGCCGGTGCTGGAGCACATCGAGGCGATGGCCGACCCGGCGGAACGGGACCGGGCACACCGGATGCTGGCGGACTTCGAGCTCTCGGCGGCCGAGGCCTCGCAACCCAACCCCGGGGCCGAGGAGCTGATCCGGTGGTGCCGCAAACGGGGGCTTCGTCTGGGCATCCTGACCCGGAATCTCCGCGCGGCGGTGATGCGGGCACTGGAGAATTTCAAGACGGTGGGTCCCGACGACTTCGCGGTAATCATATCCCGGGAAGACCCCCACGCACCCAAGCCCCATCCCGAAGGGGTGGCCGCCGCGGCGGCCCGCCTGGGGGTGGCGTCCCGGGAGGTGGCGGTGGTGGGGGATTTCGTGTTCGACATCCAGGCGGGGAACGGCGCCGGCGCCACCACGGTGTGGCTCGATCACGGCGTGTCGGCGGCGGGACCGGCCGGTCACCGGTTTCAGGATGAGAGCGATCATCGGGTCACCGGGCTGGCAGAGGTGCGGGATCTGCTGCGCCTCTACCTGCCCCTGCCCGGCGGCAAGTTCCCCAACGATCTTCTCAAGAAATATCTCGACGCATTCGATTTCAAGGATCCTTCCGTCATTATCCATCCCGGCATCGGCGAGGACATCGCCGCCGTGGATGTCGCGGACGAGGAGGTCCTCATCCTCAAGTCCGATCCCATCACCTTTGCCACGGACGCCATCGGGCAGTACGCGGTCCTGGTCAATGCCAACGACATCGCCACCTCCGGCGCGGCACCCCGGTGGCTCCTGACCACGCTGATGTTTCCCACGGGGACCACCCCCGCCGGGATCTTCGAGGTGCTGGGGGATCTGGAG
Source organism: Desulfococcus sp. (assembly GCF_050178255.1). Lineage (NCBI taxonomy): Bacteria > Pseudomonadati > Thermodesulfobacteriota > Desulfobacteria > Desulfobacterales > Desulfococcaceae > Desulfococcus > Desulfococcus sp. The sequence goes on from NZ_JBFXGG010000128.1 coordinate 5,540, forward strand.
ACCACCTGCCGGAACTGGGGGATCACCCTCTGCGGCGGGCACACGGAGATCACCGACGCGGTGACCCGGCCGGTGGTGAGCGGCATGCTGGCGGGCACCGTGGCGAGAAGGGACCTGGTGGACAAGGGGCGGATGCGGCCCGGGGACGTGGTGCTGCTGACCAAGGCGGTGGCGGTGGAGGGGACGAGCATCATCGCCCGGGAGTTCGGGGCCGCGCTTCGGGAGCGGGGCATGACCGAGGCGGAGCTCGAGACCTGCCGGGGGTTCCTCTCCCGGATCAGCATCCTCGGGGAGGCGCGGATCGCAGCGGCCTCGGGCGGCGTCAGCGCCATGCACGACGTGACCGAGGGAGGGCTCTCCACGGCCCTGGAGGAGCTCGCCGCGGCAGGAGGGCACGAGATCCGGGTTTTCGTGGAAAACATTCCGATCTTTCCCCAGACCCGCAAGATCTGCGAGCTGCTCGATATCGCGCCGTTGGGCCTCATCGGTTCGGGCAGTCTCCTCATCACCTGTCGGAAGGACCGGTGCGCCCCCCTCATCCGGGCCCTCCACGACGCCGAAATCCCCGTGACCGTAATCGGCGAGGTGGGCGACCCCGGCCGCGACATCGCCGCCTTCCACGAAGGCCGCCCCACCCCCTGGCCCCGCTTCGAAGCGGACGAAATAGCGCG
>NZ_JBFXGG010000128.1:6310-8045 GCF_050178255.1 Desulfococcus sp.
GGAACACCACCGAGGACGAGTTCAACTTTCTCGTATCGGGGCTTTTCGCCAGGGACGGCATCGACGCGGGCCAGGTGAAGGGGACCATCATCTCCAGTGTGGTGCCGCCCATGGTGAACATCCTGGATGCCTTCTGCCGGAAGTACATGAAACACGCCCCCGTATGGGTGGATGCCAGGACGGCGGCCGGGATGCCCATCCTCTACGGCGACCCCAGCGAGGTCGGGGCCGATCGGATCGTCAACGCCGTGGGCGCCTATGCCAGATATCCTGAAAGCCTCATCATTATCGACTTCGGCACGGCAACCACCTTCGACGCCGTGTCCGAAAAGGGCGAGTATCTCGGCGGCGCCATCAGCCCCGGTATCCGGATCGCGTCGGAGGCCCTGTTCATGAGGGCCTCCAAGCTGCCCCGGGTGGAGATCTTCAGCCCGCCGGACCGGGTGATCGGCAAGAACACCGTCGGCAGCATCCAGGCGGGCATCATCTTCGGCTATGCCGGGCTGGTGGACGGGATGGTCCGTCGCATGGCCGAGGAGATGGGCACCGCGCCCAGGGTCGTCGCCACCGGTGGGCTGGCGCCCCTCATGGCCGGTGTCAGCGAGACCATCGACGTGGTGGACGGCAACCTGACCCTGGAGGGCCTGCGGATCATTCACGAACGGCAGCTGCAGGCCGCGACCGGTCGGTGACCCCCGAGGCGCGTCACGTGCCGTCCCGGATCTTCTGGGGCATCGCCTCGTTCCAGGTCATGGCCATGTTCCGGAGGGGGCTGTTTTACAGCTTTCTCTCCATCTACCTGCGGTTTTACCTGGGGTTGAGCGTTACCGAGACGACCCTTTTCGCGACCCTCCCCATGCTCTTCAACGTCATCTGTCAGACCTATGTGTGGGGCGGGGTGTCGGATCGACGTCAGCTCCGCCGCACCCTGATCGTATGGGGCGAACTCCTGGCCGGGATCGGCACCATCCTGGTCTGGTATCTCCACACCCTCGCCGGGGTCGGTCAGGCCGCCGGCTACGTCATCATCCTGGGGCTCGCCGTTGTGGAGATCTTCTGGTCCATGTCCAACGTGGGGTGGAGCGCCCTCATCTCCGACATCTACGGGATCGAGGACCGGGGCGCGGTGCAGGGGCGGCTCACCAGCGTCGGAGGGCTCGGGCGGATCCTGGGGATTTGGATCGGGGGGCTCCTTTATGACGGCATGGGGCTCCGGTATGAGGGGTGGGGGTTCCAGGAGGGCGTCCTCTTTTTCATCGCTTCGGGGGCCATGGTCGTCTCGGTGCTGCCCATGCTCCTGGTGCCCGAAGGCGGCATCGGGAAAGGCGGCGGGGCCCCGGAGGCACCGCCGCCCGAGGCCGAGGCCGGAACCCGCGCCGCATTCATCCTCTTTCTCTGGGCCATGGTCTTCATCAATTTCGGCCGGAATTCCATCGCCGTCATCATGTCCCAGTATCTCGCCCTCGACTCGGGGCTGGCCCTCGCCGGCGGCATGATCAGCCACGTCGTCAACATGCAGTCCGTGGCCGTCATCGGGGCGGGGCTCATGGTGGGGCGCCTGGCGGGCAAGTACGGCCACCGCCGGGTCCTGATCTGGGGCACGTGGGGGGCGGCGGCCTCGCTGGTGATATTGGCCGGCGTGGAGGGGCTGGCCTGGATGTTTGCGGCCAACTTCATCCGGGGCGTTTCCGAGGCCCTGATCACGGCGAGCGCCTACGCCCTGGCCTCGGTGCTG
>NZ_JBFXGG010000129.1:0-6476 GCF_050178255.1 Desulfococcus sp.
AGACGGCGAAGGGGATGCCGGCGGCGGCGAGGCGGTCCTGGATCGCCTTGCGGTGCCCGGCGTTTTCGGCCAGGATCGAATACTGGGCCCAGGCTGATCGGCAGTCCTCCGGCACGCGGGGGACCCCGACGCCCTCGAGGGCTTCGGCGTAGCGGTCGGCCACGGCCCGGCGGCGGGTCAGCTCCTCGGGGAAGATCTCGAACTTGGCCAGGAGCACGGCGGCCTGGAGGGTGTCCATGCGGCCGTTGATCCCGATCCGGACGTTGTCGTACTTGTCGGCGCCCATGCCGTGGACCCGGATGGAGACCAGGGCCTCGGCCATATCGTCGTCGTCGGTGAAGCACATGCCGCCGTCGCCGTATCCCCCCAGGGGCTTGGCCGGGAAGAAGGAGGTGGCGGCCGCGTCCCCCAGGGCGCAGGCATTCCGGCCCCGGTAGGTCGCGCCGAAGGACTGGGCCGCGTCCTCCAGGACGAAGAGCCCGTGCCTTCGGGCCACGGCGTTCACGGCGTCGTAGTCGGCGGGCAGGCCGAAGAGATCGACGGGGATGACGGCCCGGGGCGTGAGGCCGGCGGCCTTCGCATCGAAGCCTGATATGGCCGCGTCGAGCCTGTCCGGGTCGATGTTGAAGGTGGCGGGGTCGATGTCCACAAAGACCGGGGTCGCCCCCAGGAGCCGGATGACCTCGGCGGTGGCGATGAAGGTGAAAGGGGTGGTGAAGACGGCGTCCCCCGGGCCGATGCCCCGGGCCATCAGGATCATCAGGAGGGCGTCGGTGCCCGAGGCGCAGGCCGTGGCGTGCCGGACCCCCGCGGCCGCGGCCAGGCGCCGCTCCAGCTCGGCGATCTCCGGCCCCATAACGTACTGCCCGTGGTCGAGGACCGTTCGGATGTTGGCTTCGATCCGGTCGCGGATGCGGGACTGCTGGGCTTTCAAATCGATGAATTGCATGGCTATGGCTTCCTCTCGGTTGATCCGCGGACGATGCGGACGGCGCGGATGATACAGATTACACGGATTGCGAACGTGAATCAACGGCAATCCGTTCCATCCGTCCATGGGGGATGTCACTCCCGGTTATGTGCGATTCAGGGGGATGGGCGTGGCAGACGACACCGAATCCCCGCTCCTGAAGCCCGGGCTTTCGGGCAGGGCCGAGGGGGTGCGGGAGCAGACCACGGCCCCCAGGACCGTGAAGAGGAGGGCGTTGGCCGGGATGTGGAGGTTGAAGTCCCCGGCGCTGTGGACCGCCATGGCGGTGATGCCGGCCAGGGCCCCCAGGGTGGTCCCCCGGACCAGCCGGCTGGGGTGGCGCATCTTTTCGAGGCCGGTCCGGTAGACCGCGACCAGGATCCACGCCATGACCAGGGCCATGGGCAGGCCCGTCTCGGCGATGAAGTGGAGGTAGTCGTTGTGGGCCATGGTGAACTGACGACTGAGCCCCGGCGGCTGGTACTGGGTGAAGGCGTCGGCAAAGGTGCCGGGGCCGGTGCCCAGAAGCGGGTTCTGGGCGATCATGGCCAGAACGCCCTGCCAGGCCGTCAGCCGGCCCCCGAGGGCCGCCTCGCCGTCCCGGAGGGTCAGCACCCGCTCCACCGCCGGGGTGGAGGAGAGGAGGATCAGCATGAGGACCAGGACGCCCAGGCCCACGGCGGCGCTCCACCGGTATTTTCCGAACCGCTCCTGGGTGAGCAGGACCCCCATCATGAAAAAGAGGCCGGCGCCCAGCCCGATCCACCCGCCCCGGGAGAGGGTGAGGATGAGGGCCGCGAGGAAGAGCACCAGGAGCGACGTCAGGAGCATCCGCCTCTCCATGCCGACCCCGGTGAAAAGATACCCCAGGGTCAGGGCCGCGACCATCTCCAGGTAGCCCGCGAAATGGTCCGGGCTGCCGAAGGTGGCGGAGAGCCGCACGTTGTACCGGCCGATATCGGCGTAGTCCCACCAGGGAAAGGGGTTCATTCCCCAGTGCTTGAACAGGCCGAACACACAGAGCAGGGCGCCCATGCCCGCAAGGAGCCCCACGAGGGCCTTGACCTGGGCCCGGGTGCGGAGGGTGTGGACCGTCAGATGGAAGACGGCGATATAGGTGATGAACTCGGCCACGGCCCAGAGACCGGCAATGGGGTTCTCCGAGAAGAGGGCGGAGATGAAGGCCAGGGCGACGGCCGCGGCCAGGGGGCGGTCCAGGGGGGTTTTAAATCGGCCCCCGGCCGGATCTATGATTGGATCTATGATTGGATCCATGATTGGATTCAGGATCGGATCCAGGATCCGGCCCGACACCCACAGCGCCGCGGCAACGAGAACGATCATCTCCATCACCGTCACGGCCCAGGGCTTCACGCCGGCGCGGGCCAGGGGGGTGAAGACGAGCAGGACGAAGAGGAGGGCGCGGATCACCGGCCTGTCGAATTTAAACATTTCCATCTCTGGGTACCTTCAGCACAACGCAGCACCCTTTTCCCGGACCGGTCCGGATATTCACGGTTCCTCCCAGAAAAGTGATGCGCTCCGTAAGTTGATACAGACCGAAACCCACGCCCCGCCCCTCCCTGGATCTGACGGCATCATAGTCAAATCCCCTGCCGAAATCCTTTACCCGGATATAAATCATTCCGTTCCGGCATCCGACATCCATGAACGCCGACGTTGTCCCGGCATGTTTGACCACATTGAAAAGCAGCTCTCTGGCGGAGCGGTGCAGGACAGAGGCATGGGTCAGTGAAATGGGTTCGAGGCCGTCCCGGGTTCGGACCCTGACCTTGAGGCCGTAATTATCCTCCATATCCTGGCCGAGAATTTCCAGGGCCATCGGCAATCCCCCGCGCCTCAGGCCCGGCGGGTTGAGTTCATAGGAGAGATTGCGCGACTTTTCAATGCATTCCCCGATGAGGCTTTCCAGGTAGCTCAGCTTTTGGCCCACTTTTCTGTCGGCGTTGTCTCTGGCCATGAGGCTGACTTCAATCTTGATGTAGGCCAACTCCTGCTGGAAATCGTCGTGCAGAATGGTTGCGATGTGCTGCCGTTCCCGATTTTCAACCTCGCTCAGTTCCAGCGCAAGCCGCTGGATCTGGCGCCGGCGTTCCTCGAGCTCCGCCGTACGTCTGGCGACGCGCTCTTCGAGTGTTTCATTCAGGCTGCGGATTTCTTCCTCGGCCTGCTTTTTTGGCGTAATGTCCCTTTGGATGCCGATAAACCGAAGCGGCTTTTTGTTTTTATCCCATTCCATGCATTCACCGGCAACCCAGATCCATTTCCATTCACCGGCCGGGGTTTTGATCCGGTATTCCATTTCATATCGCGGGATGCTGCCTTCGATATACTTCTGGAGCGTTTTTTTAAAAAGCGGTTTGCTGTCGGGATGAACGCTTTTTTTCAAGACCTCGAAATTAAAAATCCGATTGCCGGGAGCATACCCCATCATTTTCCACCAGTAATCGTCAAAATAGATATAGTTGTTTTCAGGCCGCCATTCCCAGAAGCTCGCGCCGGAACCGGCCAGTGACAGGCGCAGCCGCTTGCCGCTCTCCGCCAGGGCCTCCTCGGTCAGCTTGCGCTCCGTTATGTCCTGAACCACGCCGATCACGCCCGTGATCTCATCTTTTTCATCCAGCTTGAATTCGGCTTTTCTTTTGATCCATTTTAAACTGCCGTCGACCACTATCCGATATTCAATATTCAGAATTTCCGCCGCGAACGGCGCATCCGGACAGATTTCGACATATTTCCGGTCGTCGGGATGGACGCAGTTTAAAATCTTCTCATAGGTGATCGGCATGTCCACGGGAAGCCCGAAAATCCTGTAGAGCTCGTCCGTCCAGGTCATTTCACAGGTTTTCAGGTCCAGCTCAAAGGTGGCGATCTGTCCGATCTCCTGTGCCTTCTGAAGAAAATACTGCTGTTTTAAAACAGCTTCGTCCGCTTCCAGCTTCGCGAGCGACCGCTCCGCGATGTCCGTGATAAAGGCCACCAGCCCCTTGTTGTATTCGATGATATTGTCGACCTCCTGGTTCGTGAGAATCCGGACCCGATCGAGGGCCGCAAGATAGTCGTCGAGGTCGAACCCGAATTCCCGAGCCTGGCGGATAAAGATCTCCCGCTCGGCGATTTCCCCTTCGTAAAAAAATTGTCCCAGAAACAGCGTGGCCAGATGCCGTTCCGCAACTGAGATCGGTAAAGCGATATTCCAGAGGCCGTTTTGGCATTTATACCGACAGGCCCCGCTTTCGACAAGATGTTCTTTGATGTATTTTTCGCTGGCCTGACATTTTTTCAGCGCCTCCGGGTGGACCCGGTGAAATTTGCTGCAGATATCCTGCCAGGCCGTACTGACCAGAATCGCGTCGTCAAGGGCATCCACAATGCCGACCGGCATGCCTGTAGCGCGATAATGGGCTTCCGCCATCTTTTGAACGGCGGACAGATCCAGCAAGTCGGAAATCCGATAGGTTTTCATGGGCGATCCTCTCTCGTTGTTCATACACTGAAAGAGGAGGGGATTTCGAGGATTTTTTAGATTAAAGGCTGAAGACTGAAGGCTGAAGGCTGAAGGGGCTGGTTGTCGGGCAGGGGGTAAGAATGTTGAATTTTGAATTTTGAATTTTGAATTTTGAATTTTGAATGTTGAATTTTGAATGTTGAATTTTGAATGTTGAATTTTGAATGTTGAATTTTGAATGTTGGGACCTCCGACCTCTGCCCTCCGACCTCCGTCCTCCGTGTCAGGGGCGGTGGCTGTAGTGCTTGGCCAGGGCGCGGGCCTGTTTGGCGCGGTCGTATTTTTTGAGGCGGGTCAGCACCTGGGCGAAGAGGGCGTGGTAGCGGCTGTTTTCGGGCTCAAGGATGGTGGCTTTCTGGGCCGCCAGTTCCATGGCGTCCCAGTCCTGTTGGGCCTCGGCCGTCCTGGCCAGCCAGTAATAGGCCCGGGCCATGGGCTTCTGCCGGATCAGGGTCGACAGGACCTCCCGGGCCGCGTCATATCGCTCCGTGGAAATCAGGGCCTGGGCGAGGATCATGTCGGCCTCCGGGGGAAGGGCGGTTTGGGCCGCGGCCGTGCGAAAGAACGCGACGAACCCGGCCGGATTCTTTTCCCGGCGGTAATACCCGAGGATCCGGTTCAGATCGCGCTCCCGGTCCCGGCTCTGGCGGAGCCCCTCCAGAAAGGCGTCCCGGGCTGCTCCGGGCTCCCCGGCGCCGAGATGGAGGGATCCCAGATGATACTGGTGGGTGGAGGTGTTCTGGGACGGTCCTACGGCCATGGCTGCTTGGTAGTGGGTCACGGCTTCGGACCAGCGCCCTTCTTCGGCCATGAACGTCGACAGGGCCGCGTGGGTTTCCCGGGGCAGGACCCGGTTTTTCGCGGCCGTCGTGAGCCCCTGTAAACACGCCTCCCGGAGAGACTGCGACCAGAAGGCCTCTTTTTTCAGGCGCGCGTGGATGGGGGGATAGACCGCGGCCAGGTCTCGGACTGCCCTGCTCAGGGCCTCGGGGTCCGGGAGCCAGGCCAGGTATCGGATCAGGGCGTAGGCATAGGTGATGCCGTTGGGCCGAAGCCGGACCGCCGCCTCGAAATAGGGGCGGGGGTCGTATGGGATGTCGGGGGCGTAGGGGTGTTCGGCGCGGAAGGCCTGGGCCAGCAGGGCTTCGCATTCGGCGGCCCCGAAGAAGCTCTGGGCGTCGAGGGGGTTGAGCCGGGCCGCTTCGAGGAAGGCGTCCCTGGCCTTGATCAGCAGGGGGCCGGGGTCGGGTGAGGCCTGGGGGTCCTCCGGCGGTGCGGTGGCCTGCCGGAACCGGGCCCTGCCCAGGAGCCGGTGGAGATCGGCGTCCCTGGAAAGGCGTCCGAGCGCGGCGGCAAAGGCGGCAGCCGCCTCGGGGTGGGCCTCGGAAAGCAGAAAGCGCTCTCCACGGAGTTGGTGCAACTGGGCTGTCAGGCGGGCGGCCAGAACAGCCGTTCCGCCGACGGCCAGGCAGATGACGAGAGCGACCGCGGCAAGCCGGGCGCCCTGTTGGGGGGGTGTCGCCGCTGAGTTCACGATTTTCCGTAGTAGCCGGTGTAGTATTTGTTGTAGTAGTTGTAGTAGCCCTCCTTGCGGACGTCCACCTGGTTGAGCACCACGCCCACGAGGTTGGCCTGGCTGAGGCGGATCTGGTCCACGCACTTCTGAACCAGGTTGCGCCGCATGTGCCCGGCCTTGACGATCAGGACGACCCCGTCGGTCCGGGGAGCGAGGAGGAGGGCGTCGGTGGCCGGCAGTATGGGGGGGGTGTCGATGATGATCGTGTCGAATTTTCGGGTCAGGAGCGTCATGAGGAAATCGACCTGGGGCGACGAGAGGAGCTCGGAGGGGTTGGGCGGAATGACGCCCGACGACAGCAGAAAAAGACCCGGTTGGTGCGTGGCCTGGATGTTCGCGTCGATGAGGCCGTTGAGGTACGGGTATTGTTCGTCGTCGTTTTTCATCTGGTCCAGCACCTC
>NZ_JBFXGG010000129.1:6576-7972 GCF_050178255.1 Desulfococcus sp.
CTCGCCGGCGCTGGTCACCACCAGGGCCTTGAAGTTCCGGTCCATGAAGGAGAAATGGAGGTTCGTCCGCAGGGTCCGATAGGCCTCGGCAAACCGGGATTTCTGGTTGTCGCCGTTGAGAAGGACGCGGCCGTAGGATCTCTCTTTTTTGTCTTTGGCGTTATTTTTTTTGGGCATAGGGGAATCGGTTGTTTTGAAAGTGGTTAAGGTTTTAAGGTTTTAAGGTTTTAGGGTTTTATGTGATTGTGGGGCCGGTTTTCGGGCCCGCTTTTCCTTCAGTCTTCAGCCTCGTAATCCGGGCCTTGGCCCGGATTACTTCTTTCCCGCGAGGGGGACGATGGAGAGGACGGGGAGGCCGAGGTAGCGTTGGACGTCCTCCTCCGTTCTCAGGGACTGGTCGAGGTATTCCCGGAGGAAGGCGAGACCGATACCCGCCATCAGGCCGACGATGACGCCGAGGAGGATGTTCCGGGCCTTTTGGGGCTTGACCGGGCTGTTGACGGCCACGGCCGACTCGGTGATCCGGATGTTGGAGACGTCCACGTTGCTGCTGATGTTGGTCTCCTTCAGCTTGGCCAGGAGGATGTCGTGCATCTGCTGCTGGGTTTCGACGCTCCGTTCCAGCATGGTGTACTCCAGCTCCTTCTTGTTGGTTTCCATGGCCTCGCTCTCGAAGTCCCCGATGGTCTTCTGGATGACCTCCTCCCGGGCGGCCAGCACGGCCTGCTGGGCCTTCATGCTCTGCAGCTCCTTCTGGATCTCGCCGTTGAGCTTGGCCCGGGTGTTGTCGATCTGGGTCTGGATCTGGGTCAGCTTGGGATGCTTGCCCTTGTAGATCTTGGCGGCCCGGGAATAGGCCACCTCGGCCTCGATGAGCTGGTTGTAGAGGTTGTCGATCACCGCGTTTTCAATGAGGGAGCGGATGTGGACGATGTTCCGCCGGTTGGAGGTGCCGCCGATGCGCCGCAGCTCGCCCAGCTTGGCTTCCAGCTCCAGCCGCTGGTTGCGCGTCTGGAGATAGGCGTCGTTGAACTCGTTCATCTTGTTGGTGATCATGCCCTGGCGTCCTTCCACGGAGAAGAGCCTGGTCTTCTGTTTGTAGGCCAGGAACTCGGCCTCGGCGTCCTCCAGCTTCTTCTGGACGTCGTAAAGCTGTTCCGTCATCCACGCCATGGTGTTCTGGGAGTATTCGAGGCGGTTGGCCAGGTTGAAGGTGATGTAGGCCTGGGCCAGGGCGTTGGCCATCCGCGCCGCTGCTTCGGGATCGTAGTCCCGCACTCCGATTCGGAGGAGGCGGGTGTCCCGGATCTCGGTCACGGTGATCTTGTCGAGGACCGTTTTGATGAGGGCCAGACGGGTCTCCTCGGGGGTGGGGATGCGCTCCTCCCGGAAGAGC
>NZ_JBFXGG010000130.1:0-7920 GCF_050178255.1 Desulfococcus sp.
GGTTGGCACTCGTCAGCGTTAGTAGTTGAGTCTGAACCATTGCCCCGATTCGAGGGGATTGAGACGGTGCTGCGTGGGTCGGTCATCAAGTGTCTAACTTGCGTCTGAACCATTGCCCCGATTCGAGGGGATTGAGACGTCCGCTCGAACCCATCCTTCAGAACCTCGGTCGTGAGTCTGAACCATTGCCCCGATTCGAGGGGATTGAGACTGATAAGGGACCCAGATGTCAGACAGTTTACTACACTCGTCTGAACCATTGCCCCGATTCGAGGGGATTGAGACTTCAGCAAAAGGGATTTTCATATTGCCTCCTCAATCTGTCTGAACCATTGCCCCGATTCGAGGGGATTGAGACATATCGATTGGTTCCCGGTTGCGGAATTGTTTGACAACGTCTGAACCATTGCCCCGATTCGAGGGGATTGAGACACTTCACCAGGCAGGACATCGGTTTGCAGTCCGGTCCAAATAGACCAACACCACGGCTCCCGGGGAGGCGGTTCTGAAAAGGCGATTCCTCAATATCGCCCGACAGCCGTTGACTCGAATTTCCGCGTGATCGGCGGCTCGCAATTGTGCGATATGCCGGGTCGCCGGCTCATTACGGACTGCATTGATCGCGCGTTTGCATCCACCCGGGGTACCGACCAGCGTTAGCCGCTATTACCTTCCAATTATCCGACCTTCAGCATTCCGACAGCTCTCTGTCTTCATCACCTTATTATGTCGGATCTGTCCGATAGGTATTTATACCTATGCGGCAATAGGCACTTGTACGCATTGACTTGATCGGAAAAAGTATTTTAAGATCGCGCGTGGATCCGGCCGGAGGCGGCCAAAAAGCAGATCATTGTTATCGAAGCGCCGGCCAACGACAGCCAACCATAACGAGCAGGAATTTTCGAAGGATGAAAAACGACCGGTGAAGCCGACACGGGAACGAATGCTCAAGGCCCTGGGAAAAGGACAGGGCATTGGGAATGCCGTCCCTGTTTTCCGGAAAAGCTCCCTCATCGGTATTGATGGCGGGGCTTTTTTTGTTTTGAAATCGGGAGCGGGATTCAGTGTGAATGATATTGAGGGCGTGCAAAATTGCCCGAACCCACTCTCTATAATATCAGGTCGAATTGACAGGATCATCAATGAGTAAGCGAGGAATGGACGCATGTGCAATCAAGATCGATACGCCGAATTTCGAGAGAAGTATACGCATGAAGATAACCTGTTAAATCATCGGATATCTTGGCTGATCATGTCTCAGACCATTTTGTCTGCTACTTATAGCGTTGTGATAGGGGCATCTCGGAATGTAGCCTGCCAGGATCAACTGGACCTGATCATAACATACGGGCCATGGTTGGGCATTTGTCTTGTGATAGTGTCTGCAGTGGCTATTGGGCTTGCGATAGTCGCGCAAAATAAAATAATAAAGGAGTGGCGTTGGATACGCAAGTGGAACGATCAAAGAGAATTAACCGCAATTGAATCAGATTTCGGATATGTTGCCCCGATTGGGGTCCCGTTGATTTTCTTTATCGCTTGGATTGCCTTGTTGCTATTGTGAGCGACTCAAGAACGCTTATGGACATCGGATAAGGCGGACCGGGTAAGAGCCTGCTATCTTCATGCCTGCCTGAAGTGGGTGGTGCGGGATTATTTGACCAACGCCTCTCTTAGGGAACGTTTTGGCATGGAGGAAAAGAATAAAGCATCTGTTTCCAGGTACATCCGCGAAGCGATTGAAGATGGGGCCATAAAGCCTTTTGATGAAAGCGCACCTAAAAAGTTTATGAAGTATGTCCCGTTCCCCCCTGGGCGAAAGCTTAATTGATGGGTAATTGATGGGGGCGTGAATGAAGCCAACCGACACCAGCGGGAAGCATCTGGAAACCATCATCGTCGCTGCTCTGGTGGAGGATGCCGGTTATGTTCGTGGTACTATTGGAGGTAAACCGTGGCCGCAAAAAATGATAAATATACGTACCGGGTTACCGGGTCTGAAGATGATAATGAGTATGTGGGACTGTGTGCTGAATTTCCCAGCTTATTAATCCGGCAATTAAAGATCCGAACAAGAAGTTGTTAAGAATATTGCTGACAACCTAAAATATTTGATCAAGAAAATCATGGTCTGTTTCTGTAAATAGTTGCCGGTTTAATAAGTTGGCTGGACGATACCCCGGAAAAGGCCCTGAAAGGCATACGAAATCTTGTAGCGGATGTGTTGTCGGACATGGGACAAACCGGTGAGCCAGTCCCGGAGCCAATCGCAGGCAAACATTTCAGCGGGAAATTCATGGTCCGGGTGCCTCCTGAGGTACATAGAAAATTGGCCATACAAGCTGCTGAGTCCGGCGTTAGCCTTAATCGTATTGCAAGTTTCAAATTGAGCCAATAATATTTAGACAATAATAATATAGATCTGTACACGACCATGCCTTCCACATCACGGGCGGCAATTCCGCTGCGCTGCGTAACCTGTACGGCCGGCGCAGCGCCGTACGAACGATGAAAGAGACGATGTTTGAAGCGCTGGAGAGAATCAACGAACGTCCCGAACCGTTCGAATTCTACACGGCAAGCGATCTGTGGACTGACGAGCATACCTCGGCGCGGATGCTTTCGTTGCACCTCGATGAGACAATCGACGTTTCATCACGGAAGGCGGCGTTCATCAATCGATCGGTGAAATGGATCACATCCCGATTCGATATCGACAGGAACCGCACGATTGTGGATTTTGGCTGCGGTCCGGGATTGTACACAACGCGTTTGGCGAAGCGCGGGGCGGATGTGACGGGCATTGATTTCTCGGGGAGGTCCATCCGGTATGCAAGGGAAGTCGCCGCCCGCGAACAGTTGAACATCAACTACGTGAACCAGAATTACCTTGACTTTGAAACAGAAAAACGATTCGACCTGGTGTTGATGATCATGTGCGATTTCTGTGCCCTCGGCCCAGCACAGCGGAGAGTGATTCTCGACAAATTCCACACGCTTTTAAAGCCGGGCGGCTCGGTCCTTCTCGACGTCTATTCTCTGTCGGCGTTCCAACAAAGAGAAGAAGCGGCCATATACGAACAGAACCTGCTCGATGGATTCTGGTCGCCGCACAAGTATTACGGCTTTCTGAATATCTTCAAATATCACAGAGAGAAGGTCATGCTTGAAAAGTACACGATTGTTGAGCCGGCCCGCACCAGAACGGTATACAACTGGCTGCAGTATTTTGCCCTGGAGGACCTGGAGAGCGAGTTCCTCGAGGCGGGATTTTCCATTGACGGGATTTATGCGGACGTCGCGGGAACCCCGTATGATCGAAATTCGGACGAATTTGCCGTTATCGCCGGGAAGGCGTAGAGGACAGATCTCCGCAGTGCACCCGGGCGGCAATTCCACTGCGCTGGCATCCCGCCGGTGAAGGCAATGTCAGGCAGCCAAAATTGAAAGTGATCAACCGATGAGCTATATTGGATCTAACCCGGAAAAACAATAAAATCAATGTGGCAGGTGATCGGAATATTTTATTCGGAGCTATTGAAAATTTAAAAGGGTGATAAAAATGAAGTTTAGAATTATTATTGAACAAGATGAAGATGGGATGTTTGTGGCTGAAGTTCCTGCCTTGCCGGGTTGTATTTCCCAAGGCACAACGCGAGAAGAATCGCTTACAAATATAAAAGATGCCATTATCGGATATCTGGAAAGTTTGAAAAAGCATGGAGATCCGATACCCCCGTCAATATACGAAGAGGTAATCGAGGTAGCGGTGTGAGCAAGCTACCCAAAATATCCGGAAAAGCAGCGGTGTCTGCATTGTCAAAAATCGGATATGGAATCGATCATCAAACAGGAAGCCACATGATACTTAGGCAATCTGCTCCGCCAAATCGACGGCTCACAATACCCAATCACAAAGAATTGGCAACAGGTACACTACGGGCAATAATCAGGCAAGCTGGGTTAACAGTCGAAGAGTTCATGAATCTGCTTTGAGGCGGGATCTTGAACGCGTGAGAAAGCAAGAGGGATGTGTCTATATCATCCACGAGCTTCGTCAAGAGGTCGGTTTTGAGTCTTCGATCTGAATCCCAAAAGGAATGGGAGGCTTTTTAAGGACTGAATCATGGACATGTGGAAATTCTACGACATCACTCACCGCGAACACGTGGTGTGCAACCCTGCGAGCGAGGAGAAACTGGCGCGTCTCGTGGCGCTCCTGCGCCTCCCGACCGGCGCACAGGTGGTTGACATTGCGTGCGGGAAGGGCGAGTTCCTGATTCGCCTGGCAAAGGGCGGTAACGTCCCAAAATAGCCGGAGGGAGACAGATCAATGAAAATTACTCAGATTCGTAGTGCAACCCTACTGATCGACTTTGGGGGTACCCGTTTTCTGGTCGATCCCGTATTGGCGGACAAAGACAGCTACCCGGGCATTCCCGGAACATACAATGCTCATCTCAAATGGCCGAAAGTCGATCTGTCCTTGCCCATATCCGAGGTCGTCGATGTAAATGCCGTCATCGTCACCCATACGCATCGAGATCACTGGGACGAGGCGGCGATGGCGGCAATTCGCAAGGACATGCCCGTCTTCGCGCAGCACGAGAATGACGCACGCCTGATCAAGGACGCAGGATTCACTGATGTGCGCATCCTCTCGGAAGATTCGACGTTCCGTGGCGTCTCGCTGATCAAGACTCCCGGCCAACACGGCTCCGATGAAGCAATGGCGGTTGTCGGCCAACTCTTAGGCCAGGTCTGCGGCGTTATATTCAAATCCGGAGATGAGAAGACCCTTTACCTTGCCGGAGACACTGTCTGGAACCGATATGTCGAAGACACCCTGCGAAACCACTCTCCAGATGTGGTCATTCTCAACAGTGGCGACGCACAAATTCCCGGACTCGGGCCGGTCATCATGAACAAGGAGGATGTCTACAAGGTTTTCAAAGCCGCCCCGAGGGCAACGCTGATCGCGAGTCACATGGACGCTGTAAATCATGCGGCGCTTACCCGCGCTCAACTCCGGAACTACTCGGCCAAAACCGGCATGGTCCACCGCCTGCTCGTGCCTGAAGATGGCGAAACGCTGATCTTCTGAGACGGCGGATCGCTCGAACCGATCCGCTGCCAGGCGGTCACGGTTACATCCAGACCATCCCCGCCAACGCATGCGCAAAAGTGCCCGGCAACGTCACGATGCGTTTAAAGCCGTTAATGGCGCAACCTGCTGTAGCGTTCTCTCTCGAAGTGTCCGCCATGATCGTCAAGCCCACTTCCAGCAGTGTCCGCATTTGACGGTTATTGCTGCGGAAATGGCCGCGAGGTTGATTCTATCTCAAAGACCTGAGCTTGTTCGATGCGCCGAAGATGGATTTCTCCATAAGATGGATACCAGGATCGGGGCCATGATAACGCGCCTGTTTCGGATTGTCTGCCTGAAGCTGCGGTTATCGGTTGATCACCCTGCAACGGGATGAAACCCTGTTCATCCCCAAAATCGAAAACGGGTTGTTCAGAGACCAATATGTTGCATCGCAGTTATTATTTTGTCGGAGCTTATCGGCTCCGATATTTTTCAAGATAAAATATATAATTAATAACACATATAATTCAAATAGATAAAATTTTCAGCAAAAAACCGTATCTACGCGATGAAAATATATGTTGCATTGCAGCAATAAAGGTGACATAGTTATTTCCGAATCGCGTATTCAGTGCCGTTCGCACAGATTTCAGAGGAACTGAAACTTTTTAGATATCGCGGCCGGAATAAATGCGTTGATTTTGCAGTACATTCCTCGGCAGATGCCGGAAAGCAGATGATTCGAGGAAAAACGCAACAAAACACAGGAGAGAAAAAAATGGAACAGATGAACATGTTTAAACAGATGATCGATTTCAACAACGCCGCCTTCAATAACACCTTCAACGCAATGGTCACGCTCCAGGAACAGATGGAAAAAACGACCAATACGCTGATCGATATGGCGACCTGGCTTCCCGAAGAGGGCAGAAATGCCATCAAGGGTTGGGTTGGAACCTGCAAAGCGGGTCGGGAAGAGTTCAAATCCGCCATCGATGAAAACGTCAAGAAGAGCGAAGAATTTTTCAACACCGCAAACTAACGCATGACGTATTGAGCGGCAACTGCACCATCTTCTTTTTTCATGGCCCTTCGCATGAAGGACCATGAAGATATCGACCAGGGGAATGACCGTATGAAGGCATTCATTCGGAAAACCCCTGGCTCTTCTTTTATGGGGCAATCCCAACCCGAACCCATTGAAGCCACCAACGGCCATAGTGACCGCGATACTACAGTAGCGGCTCGATGGGCAGCCACGAAAGAACCGTAACCAGCGCCCGCAGCCGCCAGGAGGTCTCCGGCTCCGTTGTGTGAAGGATCTTATCGCCCCCCCTTTCCTCCTCCCATTGCAGATTACCGTCGCGGTCCAACCGCACTTGATAAGCGAACGGGTTAATCTTTTTCGTGAACCTGTCGGATATGGCGCCGGCCAGTCGGGGGCTTTCGATGACAAAGCCCATCTCGGTATTGAGAAGCGCCGAACGCGGATCGAAATTGAATGAACCGACAAAGATCCGCTCCCCATCCAGAGACAAGGTTTTGGCATGCAGACTTGCGGCTGAACTGCCAAGCGGCCCCCTGTCTTCAAGGGCGGAACGGATCACGCCCGCGCTTTTCTTCATTTCGTAAAGCGACACGCCCTGCTGCAGAAGTTTTTGGCGGTGTTTTCCGTAGCCCGCGTGAACGGCGGGAACATCCGTTGCCGAAAGAGAGTTGGTCAGCACATGGACACGGAGCCCTTTCCGGGCAGCCCCCCCGAGCGCCGAGGTCCCGATTCTGGTAGGAACAAAATAGGGAGAGACGAGTTCGATCTCCTGTTTTGCCGTGCCGATCCTTTTGAGCATGTTGGTTCCGATATGGTCCGCCGGTTCCACCGCGCCGAGCCCCTTGGCGGGATCGTCGCTGATCAGGTGAACCGGAACCCATTCGAAGGAGAGTCGTCCGTTTTTAAGATCCTGCACAAGGGTGTTTTCTGAAACGGCTTTCCGGTAGACGCGGGCTTCCGGGGCCTGCATGATCGCTTGCACCCTGCGGCTGAGCCGTTGGAGAGCTTCTTCCGGAGGTGCCGATACCAGCCGGTCGATGGGGTATGCCGAGCCGCTGGCCCAATAGCGGTCGAAGTTGTCGGAAATCCGCGGCACCACATCGCCCACCGCCAGAACGTCGAGATCGATGAAAAAAAACGACTGATCGGCGTCGAAATATTCGTCGCCGACATTGCGGCCTCCGACAATGGCCACCTGATTGTCCACGACAAGAGCCTTGTTGTGCATGCGCCGATTCACCCGCCGGAAATCGGTGAGATAGTTGAGCCACGGCCAACGCCGTTGTACGAAGGGATTGAAAAGCCGAACTTCGATCAGGGGATGGCGGTCAAGGGCCGAAAGGAACGTATCCAGATCCGTGCCGTTATCGTCTAACAGCATTCGAACCCGGACGCCGCGCAGGGCGGCTCGATACAAGGAATTGAGCAGCAGCGTGCCCGACAGATCCCCGTGCCAGATATAGACCTGAACGTCGATGGAGATTTCAGCGCTGTCGACCAGCAGCTTCCGCACGGCGAAGGCGTCCCGTCCGTCCGCCACCGGAACGACGCCGGAGCGATCGGGGTGGGCGGCCGCCAGGGACGCCAGCGTCCGGCCGATCCGGGTGTGGGATGTGTCTGAAAAGGCCGTTGTGAACGATCGTCCTTCAAGACTGGGCAACGGGGGGTGGAAGAGCAGCAATGCCGCCCATCCTGACAGAATCACCGTCATCGCCCACAAGAGAGTCCGAAAGAGGCCCCTGAGAAAAAATCGGCGTTGGCGCATGGTCTTTCCCCCATC
>NZ_JBFXGG010000131.1:0-7865 GCF_050178255.1 Desulfococcus sp.
ACGGGACCGCCGGCCCGGGTATAGGCGGCCACGGCTTCCAGCCCGTTCACCGGCCGTTCCTTTGCCGTTTCAGGAGGGCCGCCGTCATCGCCATCGCCTTCTCCTCCATGTCGGCGGCGATGTTCTGGGCCTTGCGCCCCAGAAAAGCGGCCGCCAGCATGATGGGAATGGCTACGGCAAGGCCCAGTTCGGTGGTGATGAGGGCCTCGCTGATCCCGCCCGCCATGAGCCGGGGATCTCCGGTGCCGTGGATGGTGATGACCTTGAAGGTATTGATCATGCCCGTCACGGTCCCGAGCAGGCCCAGAAGCGGGGCCACGGCCGCCAGAACCTTCAGGGCCGGCAGGAACCGCTCCAGTCGGGGCGTCTCCCTCAGGATCGCCTCGCCCAGGCTGCTTTCAATGACCTCCCGGGGCTCGTTCTCCACGCCCAGGCCCGCCTTGATGACATTGGCGGTCGGGCGGCCCGCCTGCGTATCGGCTGCGGCCATGGCCCCCTCGACATCGCCCGCGGCCACCAGATCGGTGACGTCGCCCATCAGGACGTCGGTGTTCTGGCGGACCCGCCCCAGAAAATAGAGCCGCTCCACAACGAGCACGACCGCGGCAATGCCCACCAGGAGGATCGGCCAGACCAGAAAGCCGCCGCCCTGGATGTCCTCCCAGAGGGTCGTCCGGTGGGAAAGCTGTCCGAGGACCGAACCGCCCGAGATGTCCATGGGGACGGTATCGGTCTCTCCTTCCAGAAACCGCTTGAGCGCTCTTTCGGTACCGAAGCCGGGGGGCGCCGCGGCCATGAGCCTCCCGGAAACAGGGCTCGGGTGGAGATAACCGGCCGCCCCGTCCTGATCGAAAAGGGCCGAGAGATGCCCCAGCCGCAGAATCTCCGCCTGGACCGGCCGCCCCTCCCGGTCGAGAATCTCGCCGGTTCTTCGAAGCATCCGGCCCGATGCCGCCATGTCCTCGAAGGCCAGATCCACCAGGAGCCGAATATCCGACACCCCCAGGCGCTGCTCTTTTTGGAGCAGCGCCTTCAGTTTCGTCAACCGCTCGGGACGCTCCGCCGTGTAAGGCGATCGTTCGGCCAGCCCCAGAAAATTCCGCACGAATTCGATCACGACACCCGAAAGGGCCTTCATATCCGCGGCATGGCCCTCGAGGGCTTGCGCCGACGCCTCCCGCCGGTCCCGCATTTCCGCCAGATCCGCCTCTTCCCCGGCCAGTTCGGACCGCTCGGCCGCCAGACGGATCTTGAGATCACGAATCTTTTCGTTCCATTCGGCCCGTGCCGAGGCGATTTCAGATTCGACGCGGGCCTTCTCGCGCCTCGCCTCGGCCAGGTCCGCGTCCACCTCGCGGCCGACCCGGGAAAAATCGTCGGACCGGGCCGAAACCCCGGCCGGCAGAAGGAGCATCATCAGCCACAGCAGAATAACGCGCCTCATTTGACCGCGTCCTCCGCGGCATCCGTCGGACGCCCGATGGGCAGCGCCACCAGAGCGGCCAGACGGGAGCGGTCCGCCATCTCGATCGCCTGCCGTATCCGGGCGGCATGATCGTCGACAGGCTCCCAGCGCTCGGATCCAGGGTTCCACCGAAAGGCGCCGCGGCCCCCTTCGGCAAGAGCGAACAGCCCCAGGCGGCCCACGGAGAGCCGACGGACGGGGATGACGCGGCCGTCGACTTCGAGTTCGGCCGCATCCGCCTCGGTGAGATATCCGTATTCGATCTCGACGGAGAGCGCCTCCAGAAAGGCGCTTACCTTGGCCGGAAAGTCGGCGTCCGCGTCGTCGGCGAGCTGAGAAAGATGCCGGATCCGGGCATCCCGCGCTTCAGGATGAAGCGGCATGTCCCGGTCCACAAAGGTTTTGAGCCGCTGGATCCCCTCATCCAGAAACGGCCCCAGGTCGTCCCGCAGGGTAAGGGCGGCCTTCTCCGCCGCCGCCAGATCCCCCGTCTTCTGTTCCAGATCGGCCGTAAAGGCCGCCGTCTTGTTCCGCCGCCACCGGACCCGCGCCAACTCCCGCTCCAGGGCATCGGCTTCCGCCGTCAGTTTTTCCGCCTCGGCGGCCCATCGGTCCTTGAGCTGCTGGGCCGCGCGTCGAATGTCCACGGCGCTTTCCGCCGTTTCCAGCACCGCCCCGGCGGACGGCGCCGCCCCCGGTCCCGCGGCCGGTATCCGGGCGGCCCCGCCCAGGAGCACGACGGTGCACGCGGCAAGGATCGCACAGCAGCGCTCGGCCCGGATGCGCCCGGTGTCTCTTTTTCTCGTCCATTTCATCATAAGCCCTCGGGTTTCAAACAAAAAAAGCCAAGAATAGCCTCTTCCCCGGAATCGGGTCGGGCCTTCTTGGCTTCTGCTTCGTAAATAAAGATTGGGTTCGCGGTCAAAACGCGATTTCATATCGCGCCGCCCCTGTTGATTAGAAAAAATCCCGGTTGTTGTCAATAGCCGATTCTCATGCAAATTCAACTTTCGACTCGATCGGTTTTTTTATTTCCCCTTGCCATGGCCCAAAACGGCCAAATGGTTCGCATCGTATCCATCCGCCGCGGACGGAATATGAACGAAAGGCTTCGGGGAATGGGAATCCAGGTGGACGACCTGGTCAGGGAGGAATGAAGGAATGGTCAAAAAGATGAAGGATATGGGTGCGGGAGACCGGAGGCGCGTCACTGGGTATGAACGCGGCCTCGATGCATACCGGAATAAACTGTTGCCCATGGGCCTCACCAAGGGCACCGACGGCAGCTTCGGCAATGAAAACAGCGAGAATTCCGCCCTGACCGCCGTCAGCAAGACCATCACCCCCCTGCTGAAACCCATCGGCGTCACCGACGGGAACTGGCCGGCCACCGTCGGCGTGTTTACCGGTATTTTCGACAAGGAGGCCGTGGGAAGACAGCCACCCTGCAGGATATCGCCGTCCATTTCAGGATGACGACGGACGCCGTCACGCCAATGGTGGACCTGTGGATTCGAAAGGGGAAGGTGAGAAAGCACGACGGCAACCCTGGATGTCAAAAAGGCTGCTGCAGGTGCGACCCATCATCCATTGTCACCTATGAATGGGTCGATTGATGCCGTACGTATCCTCCCGGCACCGGCATAGAGGCCCTACGTCACTTCCAACTGCTTTTTCAGTCCAACGGAAAACACATCGCAGCGCGCCTGACACTTTTCAGGCCTGCGGCCGTGCCTCCGGAACTCTTCAAAAAACTCGATCCATTTTTCGCCCGTTCGGGGACACGACTGAATGAATTCCATAAAATCGATCAGACTGTCCAACGTATCGGCGCTGAGGGCGTGTTCCATTTTGCAGGCTTCCTGGTCGGCGACTTTCGGATCGATCCTCAGGATCTCGGTCAAGAATTGATTCAACACACGATGCCTGCGCCGCATCTCCCTGCCGACATCCGCCCCATCCTCCGTCAGCTCCACATGCTCGTACTTTTCATAGGCTACCAGGCCTCGCTCATTCAATGTTTTGAGCATGCTGGATACGGTGGGCATCTTCACATCCATTCTCTTGGCGATATCCTTGACGCGGACCACCCGTTTTTCTTTGTCCAGGTCGAAGATAGCCTCCAGATAGTCCTCCATGACGGGCGTCAGGGGCTTGTTCCCGGCTTTTCCTTTATCGTGGGTTGTCATGCCGCCGCCCTTCTGTTAGGCAAATAAAATTTATATTGATGTATCTAGTAATTCATCCTCCCAAGGCTCGTCAAGCGATTTCAGCCCCTGCCGCAGTGCTATAGGATTTCAGATAATGATTTTGCAAGGCAGATGGAGGAAGGCGTAAAGGTCATACGGCGACGAGCGATCACGCAGGCAAAATCCTTATCTGGAAGCCTATACGCCATGCCCAATCCGGCATGACATTCCGGCGCCAACGCGATTGAGGCCTCAACGTGCCGACGCCGGATTTTGGCACCGTCAGAATTCGACGGTCATCCGAACACCGGCGATCCAGCCGTCGATATCCGCCGTCTCTTCCGCGTCGTATTCATCCTTCATGTACTGCAAATCGGCCGTAACGGCGACATAATCGTTAAGCACGACCCGCCAGTAGATCTCGCCGACCTGGCTGCCGTCGATGCCGTTTTTGCCTTTCAGGTAAGCATACCCCAGGCCGATATTGTCCGCTTCCCGGTTGTACCATCTGCCGGTGATGTTCAAGCCTCCGGAATAGAGGGCATCATAATCGACGGGAGCCTTGTCTTCCTGCCACCCCAGCCGGATCCAGGCGCCGAAGACATCGCCGAATTCCTGGTCGAAGGAGAAAGTGACGCCGAAGAGGCCTTCCGTATCACCTGCTTCGTCCGAGAAATCCTCGCTGGTGCCGCCGATAATCAGCCGGTAGTTGCCGTCGCCCATGGCGGTGGACAGTTTACAGGCGGCCTGACCCCCAAAATAATGGTAGCTGTTGCCGTCATCATTTTCGCCGATATTCATCCCGAGCACCGTGAAATCGAAATTCCCGAACTCCCATTCCACCGCGCCCCCGATATCGTAGGAAGGCAAAAAGCCGACGGATGAATTCACCAGGGCATCGTTCATGAACTGGGTGTACTCGTCGTTGGCAAAGGCGTTCTCATCGATGTAGGCGGTGGCGTCGATGATGCCCCCCGTGACACCCAGGGAATGATTTTCACCAAAGACGAAGGTGTGCTTGTACCACAGGGTGAGCAGATAATCCCGGTTGCGCCCGTTGATGTCCTTGACGTCATCCTCCAGGTCCGCGGCCCATGGCGCCGGGGAGAAGCCCGTCACTTCGTTCAGGCCGTTTCCGGCCGCGAAACCGAAAACGGCCGAAATCTCATCGGTCTCCGTGAGCTTCAGGCTGAACTCCGGCTGGAAGAGGGCTGCGCCGCGACCGATGTCACCGTCAGCAGCAGCATCCGCCCATTGGTACTGGTAAACGCCGGCACCCACGCCGTTGATTGAAAACCGGTCCGTGATATCATACGCCCGACCGGGTGCGGCGAGCACCACCAGCAGCGACAGCGAGATAAGACCTTTGAGAAATTGATGCGTCTTTGTCTTCATCCAACACCTTTTCCTGTCAAAAATGGTTTCTTGAGAATGGTTTGCCGACAATCGTCTTTAAATCCATTCACTTGGCGATATCCTTAAAACGGAACTCAACTATCGCGGTTATTAGGGAAGGCTTTTTTTGTTAGATAAAGCTAATTTTTATTGGGACACCTAATAGACTTGTCTCCAGGAGCTGTCAAGCTTTTTTCAGAAGCTTTCATCAGGCTCCGCCGCAGTACCCCACCCTGCCGATACACAGGCCGATATGCGCCCCGGGAGCGGGTGGTCTTCCACCCTTGAGAGCGGTCACCGACTTCACTTTTCAGACGACGACCATGATGCCGGTTTTCAGGCCGCCCGATCTGTCCGCCCGTCAAATTATCAGATATATCCTGTTAATTTGCACTTGACTTTCCTTCTCTTTTCTTTACTATATGCCACATCATTGATCAGGTGCTCAGTTATAGCTGAAAAGGGAACCCCGTGGAATCCGGGGACGGGCCCGCCGCTGTGATCGGGGACGAAAGCCGCAGGATGCCACTGGCCGAAAGGCCGGGAAGGCGCGGCCGGTAGGGTGATCCGGGAGTCAGAAGACCTGCCTGATCGACATATGTGGGCAACAGCCGCGCGGACGGCATAACAGCCCGGAGGCGATGCATGCATCGCCGGCTTTCTGTGGATAAAAAAGGGATATCCCGGATCGATTGTTTTCGGTCCGGGATTTTTTTTTGGACCGCACCGCAACGCCGCACCCCATCTCCTCGGGGCATGGGGCTGCACTGAAGCTCACGGAAAAACCATCGTCACCCAACAGAAACGGAGACAACATGAATCGAAAAATGCTTGCCGCACTCACGACCTTTTTCCTGGTATCCCTCCTCTCCTCGGCCGCGACGGCGACCGGGCACGGCCGCGCCAAGGCCGACGACAAGGGACCGGCGATCCTGCTGGTGACCTTCGGCACCAGCGTACCCAGCGCCCAGGCGGCCTTCGCCAACATCGAGACGCAGGTCAAAAAGGCGTTTCCGGATGTCGAGGTCCGGTGGGCCTACACCTCCCATATCATCCGCCAGAAACTGGCCCGGGAAGGCAAGGTGCTCGATTCTCCTGAAATCGCCCTGGCAAAGCTGATGGACGACGGTTATGCCAAGGTGGCGATACAATCCCTTCACATGATTCCGGGACAGGAATTCCATGAGATCCACACCAACGCCATGATGTTCGAAAGGATGGTCGGGGGATTCGACAAGGTCATCGTGGCCCATCCCCTGCTCTCCGCCAATGACGCCATGGAGAACGTGGTGAAGACCCTGCCGGCCGCCATGATCCCCAGGGATCGGACCCCGGAAGACGCCGTGGTCCTGATGGGCCACGGCACCCATCACGCCGGCGACGCCATTTATTCCGCCATGATGTACAAATTCCAGAGCATCGACCCCAACATCTACGTCGGGACGGTGGAGGGACACCCCACCT
Source organism: Desulfococcus sp. (assembly GCF_050178255.1). Taxonomy (NCBI): domain Bacteria; kingdom Pseudomonadati; phylum Thermodesulfobacteriota; class Desulfobacteria; order Desulfobacterales; family Desulfococcaceae; genus Desulfococcus; species Desulfococcus sp. The sequence continues at coordinate 6,514 of NZ_JBFXGG010000131.1, forward strand.
TTGAGGACGTCAAGGCCCAGCTCGTGAAAAAGGGCATCCGCAAGGCCTACCTGATTCCCTTCATGTCCGTGGCCGGGGATCACGCCCTCAACGACATGGCCGGCGAGGAAGCCGATTCCTGGAAGCAGATGCTGACCCAGGCCGGCATCGAATGCGTGCCGGTATTGAAGGGCATGGCGGAATACGACGCCCTGGCCGACCTGTGGATCGAAAACCTCAAGATTGCCGTGAAACATCTTCAGCCGTAACCGAAGGAGAAAATCATGCATTTTTACTGGCGCGTCCAACAGGATCTGAACTGTCTGGGAGAAACGATCGTCTTTCACGACCCCGGTTTTATCCGGGGATTCCGGCAATGGGTGCGTAAAAACGCCGTCGGCCTGGCGGCTGCCGAGGGTTTTTCCCTCGATGACCTGCTTCGGCCGCACCTGAATTGAGCGGCGGCCGGACCGCTTATTTCAAAAACGGGGCGGTCCGGCCGATGGGGCCGAAATCCCTTGCCATTTCCCGGTAGACCGGGCGTCCCACGAAAAAGGAATAGATCTCGTCGGCCTTGACTTCCGGGTCGACATCCGCAAACCGTTCCGGATAGAGGATCCTGCCGATGGCATAGGCGTCGACCAGGGCGGTATCGATGTTGGTGGTGTAGGAATTGAAGGGCAGCAGCACATGGACCCGCCGGTTCTGAAAGGCCTTCAGGGCCGCGTAGAACCCGGGATTTCCGCGGTAATCGTCGGCCACCAGGGCAAGCCCCCCGCCGTCGACGAAGACGACGTCCGGATCGAGGCCCAGCAGCACCTCCCTGTCCACGAAAACATGGCTCCCGATTCGGGCCGGCACCTCCTCCGCCAGGTTTCGCGCCGCCGTCCAGACGAAGGGGATATAGCTGATCTCGGTACTCTCGATGCCGTGGGCTCCGCGGTAACCGATGCCGCCGACATAAACCCCCGGCTTTCCCTCCTCGGGGATGCCGTCGACCCGCTGCCGGAGATCCTCTCTCATGGCCAGAACGGCGTCGACCACCGCCTTGGCCCGCTCTTCCCGCTTCAGAATCCTGCCCGCGATTCTCAGGGAATCGAGGACCGCCTCGTCAAAGGTGGCGAAGGCGCCATAGCTCAATACCACAACAGGAATGGCCAGGGCCTTCTCGACCGCGTCGGCCAGTTCGGCGTCCATGTAAGTGACGAAGATCACCTGGGGGGTCGACGCCATCAGGGCTTCCAGATCCGGCTTCTTGTTGATGGCCGAAGGGCCGCCCGGACCGCAGCGGGGCAACCGCGCCAGCTCCGGGTGGGCAATCCAGTACGGCCGTCCCGTGGGGTTCAGCTTCTCCATCTCCTCCACGGCCGTCA
>NZ_JBFXGG010000132.1:0-7745 GCF_050178255.1 Desulfococcus sp.
TTTTCGGCATGTGCGTCATCGGGGTTCCGTCGACGTAGATGACGCCCTCATCCACCAGTTCCAGGGCCATCAACATGCGCAATACCGTTGTCTTGCCCGACCCGGAAGGCCCGATGATAGCGACCATCTCATTGGCTCGAACGTCAAGGTCCAGGGCATCGAGGACGGTCAGGTCTCCGTAGCGCTTCGATACCCGGTCGAACCGCACCATAGGAATTTCGGGCCCTGTCAACTCCAGGGGAAATTTCTTGTTTTCCATCACCGTTAATCAATCCTTTGTGTAAAGTTTTTTCATCCCCAGCGAAGCACGCACCCAGTCCTCGAACCGCCGGATGGACATCGCCGCCGGCAGCGAAATGGCCAGAAAGATCGCCCCCACCAGGGTGTAAGGCTCCAGGAATCGATAGGTCTCGGCCCCGATGGCCGTGGCCACGTGAAACAGTTCCGTAACGCCGATGACCGAGAGCATGGGGGAGTCCTTGAAGATACCCACCAGGTAGTTGCCGAGGCCCGGAATGATGTTGGGGATCGCCTGGGGAATGATGATTTTAAAATAGGTTCGCGGGACGCTGAGATTAAGAGCGATGCACGCCTCCCACTGCCCCTTGGGCACGCTATCGAGCCCGGCTCGATAAACCTCGGAAAGATACGCGGCGTAGTGCAGACCGATGGCGGTCATGCCGGCGGTCCAGGGCGAAAGACGGACGCCGAACTGCGGCCCCACGTAAAAGACGAAAAAGATCTGCAGTATCAGCGGCGTGGACCGAATCATCTCGACAAATTCACGGATTATTACCGTCAATGGCCGAAACGGCGTCCGCTGGGCAAGGGCGAAGAAAAGTCCCACCACCAGCGCGATGAGATAGCCGAATCCCGCGGCCATCAACGTATTGAGGGTGGCCTCCAGGAGCCGGGGCAGAATCTGGATCGTAAAATCCCATTTCCAGTCAAACATGGCGTTATCCTCTACTCAGTTTAAGGGCAAGTCGGCGCTCCAGCCACCGCATTCCCGGCGTGATAATGCATCGCGCCATTACGTAATAGATGATCAACGCCGTACCGAAGGCCTGGGCGGACTGAAAGGTCGTCATGTTGATCTGTTTGGACTCGAACATCAGGTCCGAAACGGATATCAGGGCGACCAGCGCCGTCGACTTGAGAAGCTCGATCAACAGGTTTCCCCACGGCGGCAGCATGTTCAGCAGGGCCTGGGGGAAAATGATCCGACGCATCCGTTTGAACGGCCCCATGCCGAGGGCGATGGCGGCTTCGTACTGTCCCCGGGGAACCGACTGCACGCCGCCCCGGACCAGTTCGGCCCCATAGGCGCCGAGGTTCAATCCCAGGGCGAGAAATCCCGCCGTGAATTTTCCCAGGGTGAGGCCGAAAAGGGGCAATACGAAAAAAATCCAATAGAGCTGCACCAGCAGCGAGGTCCCTCGAAAGACCTCGATATAGGCGATCCCCAGCCAGCGTACGGGCAGGATCGGGGACATCTTCATAAACCCCGTCGTCAAGGCGACGACAACAGCCAGAAGCGTACCCAATCCCGCCTGCTGGAGCGTCACGACGGCGCCGTCGGCAAAGCGCGGCCAGTAGGCCAATAGAAATTCGACGTATTCCTGCATCGTCCGGACTACCGATTCTCGCAAACATAGGCGGTGGTCACATCGCCGGGAAGCTGGGAGTTGCCGTAGCCGTACTCCTGAACGGCCTTCATCATCTCATCGGATCCCAGGTATGCCTTCAGGGCCGTGTTGAAGGCCGCCAGGAATTCGGTATCGGCTTTTCGGAAGCCGACGCCGACCCAGTTGAAGGTCCATTCGGGATTCAGAGAAGGGTCGGTGGCCTCGACCGTCCCCCCGCTCTCCCTGGACAGATGAAGCGCAGAGAAATAGGTCATGCCGCCGGCATCGGCCCTGCCCGCCTTGATGGCCGCCAGGATCTCGCTGTTGCCGGGGACCGTCATGATATTGCCCGCCGGAACCCCGGCTCTCTTGGCGTTTTCGATGGTGCTGTAACCGGCCCCGGTGACGATAACGGCGTTTTTCGTCTTGATGTCGTCATAGCTCCCCAACCCCTTGGGATTACCCTTGGGAACAATGAAGCATTCGCCGAACACCCCGATAGGTTCTGAGAAATTGACGTTATCGCATCGATTTTTCATGATGTACATCCCGCCGGTAATGACATCGAAGCGATTCGCCTTCAGACCCGGGATCAGGCCGCCCCAATCGGTGACGACCGGCTCGATATTGGTGTACCCCATCGATTTGAGAACGCCCATCGTGATGGCGTTGACAAACCCGAGCGGCTTCTGATTCTCCCCCGGGTAGGCCCAGGGTACTTCATTGGCAAAACCGATCCGGATCGATTTACCGCTGTTGACGCGGTCCATGATCTCGTCGGCATGGGCCGCAGTGGTTATTCCCGAAAGGACAAACGTCGATAAAATCGTCAGGATCGCCAAAAACGAAAGCCGCCTGCGCGGTGCTGTTGCAAACATCATTTAGAACCTCCTCATCGCGTATGGGTATTCTGAAAAAGCATCTTGAAAGGGTCGGAAGCCGCCCTTCGCGATATCCGTCAATCACATCCCCGATGTTGAAAAAGGATGTCATACAAGAATATACTTTCTGATCAATTTAAAAATAAATGTCGTTCAGGTTCGAATTTTCACGAAACCTTATCTTTTTTACTGACGACTACAGATAAAAATATATAAATTGCTTTATGTTGGATAAGATCTTCATTGCAGTTAACCTGAGAAAAATAACGCAATTAAATATTTTTTTCAATTGTACTGAAAGCTTATATGCGGGTCTATGGTGGGAGGAACCCCATATATGGGGAGTTGGAGATCTATTTCAGAGAAATGCGCCTTTATCCAGCCGTTTTCGACAAACGGAGCTTATCTTGAATCGAAAGGCGGTGAATGGAAGACGCCGATGCACGTCCAGGCTTGAATCCGTTGATGTTCAGCTGAGCAGCAGGCGCACCGCGCCCCGTTCCAGCCGAACGGCAGCGGGCAGACCCCCCGCCGGTTCCCCATCGAGTTGAAGCGGCACCCGGTCATCGGCAGCCAACCGGATCCGTATTCCCGAGCGATGACGAACGCCATGGAGCGTTGAAAGACCCGATGTCATCATGTGCCGGACAACTCGAAGAAGATTGAGGCGGGAACCCGGCGGAACCGCCACCACGTCGAGCCGGCCGTCAAAGGGATCCGCGCTTCCATCGACGACGGCCCCAAACGCCATTACCCGCACATTGGCCAGGATAACACTCGCGGCGACGCCCAAAAACGCCCCGTCCACGGAAACCGAAATAGGCGGTGCGGCATAGCGGCCAAGGGCCGCCGTCATCCGGGGGAGTCCATATATCAGGCCGGGCAACCCCATCCTTCCGGTGCGGGAGGCGTTCAGCGCGTCAATCACGACGGCGTCGAAGCCGGCGCCGAGCCATAGCAGGAACGCCCGCTCGCCGTCGTTGAACCGGGCCACTCCGACATCGACCGGTCGGGAATCCGTTTCGAGAAAAAATTTAACGGCTGCCGCGGGGTTCTGAACGAATCCAAAGGCCTGAACCGCGACATTGGCCGTTCCGGCCGGCAGAAAGCCAAGCTCGGGGCGATCATGAGCACCGGTGCCGATGCGCATCAGGCCGTTCAGGACCTCGTTCAGGGTGCCGTCGCCGCCGACCGCGACAACCCGGTCCACATCCATGCCCCGACGGGCCGTCATCTCTGCGGCATCGCCGCGATGACGCGTCTCGATCACCGCCACGCGGCAGGACCTGGAAAGACCACGGCAAAGGATCGCGGCCCGTTTCCGAGCCAGGCCCCCACCCGATGCCGGATTGACGACGACCAGACAGGATATCACGACTCTCCCTTCACCTGGGATCCGCCCACAATCTCACCACCCGCTTATTCAGCCGAATGCGCCCATAATCCGCGGAAGCGGCATCACCCCCGGCGAATCCTGTCACGATGTTCCCGGTCACTCGGATACCCGGCATCAGCCCGACGCCTCGGCCCAGGCCTTGCGTCGCACCTGGAATAGCCCCCTGTGGGCGGCCACATCCTCCTGGGAGGCAAACAGGTAGGCCACGTCCCCGGCTTTCAGACGGAAGCTGCCGTCGGGATTGGCGTAGATCTTTCCGCCGCGTTGTACAGCCACCACCGTAAGGCCGTGCTTCCTTCGCAATTCGCTTTCAATCAGGGTCTTGCCGTCCAACAGAGCCCCGGCCTCCACAGTGAGGCCGCTCACCTCGAAGCCGGAGAAGGATTTGTCCAGCATGGCCATGGGGTTGTGCATGGGCTCGCCCCGACGCAGCACCTGGTAGCCTTCTTCACGCACCTGGGATGCGAACTGCTCGATGGTGGCATGCGGTACGAGATACGTCCGCAGCACACGGGCAAAGATTTCAAGGGAAGTCTCGAACTCTTCGGCCACGACATGGTCCGCCCCCAGGGCCATCAACGGCTCCACCTCCGCAACGAAGCGGGTGCGCACCACCATGGTGACAGCGGGATTGATGGACTTGGCCACCTGGGTCACCCGGCGGGCCGAGACGGGGTCGGCCACCACGACGGCCACCACCTTGGCCTTCTCCACCCCCAGATGTTTGAGAACCTCGGGCAGCCCCGCGTCGCCGTGGCGAATGGGCTCGCCCTTTTCACGCTCCATGCGAACGGTGTCCGGGTTCATCTCCACCACGCAGTAAGGGATGGCGGCGCTTTTGGCCGTGTTGGCCAATTGCCGTCCCCCCAGGCCGAACCCGACGATAATGAGGTGGTCCTTCAACCCGGAAATCACGCCGTTCTGGGCCAGGCTCCGCTCACGCCATTTGCCGAGCCCGGGTATGCCGGAGACCATCCTGGACAGGACATGGGATCCCTGTATGCAGAACGGCGCGGCCAGCATCGTCAGGATGCTCACCGCGAGGAAAAGCTGGTAACGCTCCTGGGAGAGCAGGCCGGCATCCGATCCCACCTTGGCCAGCACGAAAGAGAATTCTCCCACCTGGGACAAGGAGAGTCCCACCAGCACGGCGACGCGCAGGGGATATCCAAGGGCCATGGACGCTCCGCCCGCCACAATGGACTTGAGGACCAGGACGATGCCCGCCGTCCCCAGAACCAGCGGCAGGTTCTCCCACATGAAATTGAGATCCAGGAGCATGCCGATCGAAACGAAGAAGAGGCTGGTGAAGACGTCGCGGAAAGGGTGCACCCCTTCCAGCGTCGCGAGGGCGTAATCCGTCTGGGCAATGATGAGCCCTGCCAGAAACGCGCCCAGGGAAATGGACAATCCCACCCATGCCGTGAACATGGCAATGGCCAGGCACAGCACCAGCACGCTCAGGAGAAACAGCTCCCGGCTTCGCGTCCGCAGCACGGCCAGAAGCAACCGTCGCACCACGTATCTGGCCAGCACCCAGATCACCCCCAGTACCCCGATGGACTTCACCGCCAGCATCAGCAGGGATCGGCCCATGTCCGGCGAGTCCGAGGCCAGATAAGGCACCAGCAGCATCATGGGCGCGACGATGATGTCCTGAAAGATGAGCACCGCCAGGGCGATGCGCCCGTGGGGCGCGGACAGCTCCGAACGTTCCTGCAGCAGCTTGATGACGATGGCGGTGGAGGAGAGCGCCACCAGAAAACCGGAGAGAACGGCGCTTCCCGTGCTGCTGCCGTAGAGGCTGTCCAGCTCGAAAAAGAGGATGATGGTGAGCACCACCTGAAGTCCGCCGCCCAGCAGAACCGGTTTCTTGAGGGCCTTGAGCTCACCCAGGGAGAGTTCGAGGCCGATGGTGAACATGAGCAGAATCACGCCCAATTCGGCGATGCCCTCCACGGCATGGACATCGCTCACAATGCCGAAACCGCTGGGCCCTACAACGATGCCCGTGACAAGGACGCCGACAATAGCAGGCAGATTGATTCGAAGACAAAAAAATATCGCAGCCACGCAGCAGGCGAAAACCGCGATCAGCTCGGGCAGCATGGGGATGTGGGGCACGGCTTCTCCTTGTGAACACGTAAACGATCGCCTCGAGAAGGCATTACGCGCGCAAGTCTATGGGGATCGCGGTGCCGTGTCAAGCGGCTTTCCAAAGCCGGGTTCCGGAGAAGCGCCGTTCCCGAGTCGCGGCTTATCACGGGGCTGGCGGGAGAGGGTGTGCCGCTCCCCCTCTCCCGGGGTGATCCGATATGGCGGATCTGCCTACAGAATCTCCTTCACCGCCGAGACCACCTGCGCTGCATCGGGGATGTAAAAACGCTCCAACGGAGGACTTGCCGGCACCGGAATGTCCGGGCCGGTCACTCGCCGCAACGGGGCTTTCAGATCGGCGAAGGCCTCTTCCATCACCACGGCCGCCACTTCACCGGCAAAACCGCCGGTTCGCGTGGCCTCGTGCAACACCACCAGGCGGCCGGTCTTGCGTACGGAGGAAAGAATGGTCCTCGTGTCCAGGGGAACCAAGGTCCGCAAATCCACGATCTCCGCTTCGACGCCTTCCCGGGCCAGTTCCTCGGCCGCCTTCAGAGCCGTCCCCACCATCTTGGACCACGTCACCACGGTGACGTCCCGGCCCTGCCGTTTGATATCGGCTTCTCCGATGGGAATCAGGTACTCTCCCTCGGGAACCGGTCCGGGCACAAAATAGAGCATCATGTCCTCGATGAAAACAACGGGGTTGGGATCCCGGATGGCCGATTTGAGCAGCCCTTTGGCATCGGCCGGGGTGCCGGGCATGACCACCTTCAGCCCGGGGCAGTGGGCGACCCAGGCCTCCAGGTTATGGGAGTGCTGACACCCCGCGCCGAACCCGGCACCGGCTTTCATTCGCACCACCAGCGGAAAGGACGACTTGCCCCCCGACAGGTAACGCAGTTTGGCGGCATGGTTGACAATCATGTCCGAAGCGAGCGTAAAAAAAGGGTTGAACATGATCTCCACAACCGGTTTCAGGCCCGCTTCGGCCGCCCCCACGGCCAATCCCGCGATGGCCGCCTCCGAAACCGGCGTGTCCCTGACGCGCTCCGGCCCGAACGCCTTCAGCAACCCCGCCGTGGGAAGCATCGGGCTTTCGTGTATGCTCACGCCCACGCCCTCTCCGGCGATGAAGACATCGGGGTCCTGCGACATCTCTTCCCTCAGGGCCTGATTCACAGCCTGTCCCATCCCTAATTGCTGCATGATATCCTTCCTTTCATCCGTGGAAATTATTTAAGCGAAAACATCCTCCAGGGCCTCGTGAGGCTCGGGATAAGGGCTCTCCTCGGCAAAGCGAACGGCCGCCTTCACGACGGCCTCGACCGCCCGTTCCATCGCCGCCAATTCATCGGCGCTGATGAGTCCCTGGGCAAGCATATCGCCGCGAAGTTTCGGGATCGGACACGCCGCCTGCCAGGCCGCGATCTCCTCCCTGGGCTGGTAAAGCTGAAGATCGCTTTCGCCGTGCCCCCGCCAACGGTAGGTCTTGTACTCGATGAGCGTCGGCCCCTTGCCGGCGATGGCCCGGGCCCGGGCATCCACTGCCGACGCATAGACCGCCAGTGCGTCGTTCCCGTCGACCACCACCCCCGGAACGGCATAACCCGCCGCCCGATCCGCGATATGTTCGACCCGGGTATGTTCTTCATAGCGCTGGGCCCCGGCATACAGATTGTTCTCGCACACGAAAATCACCGGAAGGTGCCACACGCTTGCCAGGTTCAGGGCTTCGTGAAA
>NZ_JBFXGG010000133.1:0-7516 GCF_050178255.1 Desulfococcus sp.
ATGGGTTGGTTGCCAAATGGGTGGCCGAGGAGATCGGGCTGGACGACTATTTTGCGGAGGTGCTTCCCAAGGACAAGGCCGAAAAGGTCAAGGCGGTGCAGAACAGCGGCCTGGTGGTCGCCATGACGGGAGACGGCGTCAACGACGCGCCCGCCCTGGCCCAGGCGGATGTCGGCATCGCCGTCGGCGCCGGGACGGACGTGGCGGTCCAGACGGCCGATATCGTCCTTGTGCGAAGCAATCCCATGGATGCGGCGGCCATCCTGGATCTCTCGCGGGCTACCTACCGGAAAATGATCCAGAACCTTGTATGGGCCACGGGATACAATGCCTTCGCCATTCCCCTCGCCGCCGGAGCGCTCTACACCTACGGGGTTCTGTTGTCTCCCGCCGTGGGCGCGGTGCTCATGTCGATGAGCACCGTGATTGTCGCCGTCAACGCGAGATTCCTGAAGATTGACAGATAGATCGACGGTACCGATCTATGGATTCTACCTCAAATACATATCTCTTCATAAGGATGATGCGCTGGTGAAGGCTTCGAATGCGAATCATATTTCGTCCTCTGTCAGGGCATTGTCCTCAGTCCTGAAGTCCGTTTCCGCGGTCCTTGTCGTGTTAGCGGGATTTTGCAGGATCCGATAGAAGGCGCTCCGGGAAACCAGGCCGGAGGCCCTTCAATGGGGCCGCACCCGCCGTACCGGGGACGACCCGGAAAATCGCGAAATTATTCCGCGCTTTCGGGCGTCGTAATGTTGGACGGTGGATCCACATCCTCTCCTTCCGGACGGCTTCCCGTGGAAAAGGATCCCGCCACACCCTCCGATGCGGGGCTTGCATTCAACAACCGGCCTCATTACCTTACCATAATAGGGTACCGGTTTCTGCATGGCACCGTTTTTGCTGTTCACTCTGACTGAACCGCATGATCACGGCAGCCGGATCGGGGAGGAAATGGAAGAAAAACGAAACGGTTCATGATCTCAATATGAACCATCTATGACACCGATATAAAATTATGATACTTAAACCCAACGGAAGAAAGGGAATCCCATGAAAAGATTGATCTGGGTTGCATCCATCATCGTCTGTCTCGCCGCGCTCTCGTTGACCGGACTTCATGCTGAAACAACGAAGGCGTCCGGAACATCTGAGAGCCCGCCCGCTGAATCCTCCGCTGCGAAGGCACAGCCCTCCGATGCAGGACAGGCGCCCTCGATGTCGGGCTGCCCCGGGATGCAGGGCATGCCCATGAAAGGGCACGGCAAAAGGTACGGCACCGGGTGCGGCATGATGCAGATGCGGGGTTGTGGTATGGGGCACGGATACGGCATGATCCATGACTGCCCCTGCCCCCGTTGCGGATGCCAAGGGCGGATGGAAATGAACCCGGCATCCCCCCTCACCCTCGATGACGCCAAAGCTATGGTGGAAGGTCGCCTGGCCTTCATGGGCAATCCCAACCTGAAAATGGGGGACGTCACCGACCAGGGTTCGCACTTCGAAGCCGTCATACAGACCCAGGAAGGCTCCCTGGTGGACAAGCTGATCATCCACAAGATCATGGGCTGGATGCGATCCATCTACTGAGCTGTTTCGATCCGATCCTCTGATCCATGCGCATCCTACAGCGTCGAAAACTCTACCTGCCCGCGCTGTCCATTGTTGCGGTGGTGGTGCTGCTTCTGGGCTTCATCGGCATCTCCACCTACCGCAACCTGGACATGAACCGCAAGAATGCCGGCGCCTTCGTCAGGCGGCAGGGACTGGCCATGCTCCAGGTGATGGAGGCGGGGGCGCGGGCGGGCATGCTCTCCTCCCGGTGGGAGGCGGATGTCGTCGCCCGGCTGATCGAGGAGACCGCCAAAAGCCCGGACATCGCCTACATCTATCTGGCCGATCGGGAGGGACGATACCTCCATCACTCCGATCCGGCGCTCGAAGGAAGGACGTCCGACGGCCGCCTCCCCATCCGGACCTCGGCGGGGACGACCGAAGACGGCGACCCCATGTTGGCGGAACATCTCGGCAAACTTCCCGACGGCACCTCCGTATATGAGTTGTCCAAACGCTTTACGCCGTTCCCCAGGGAGATGCTGCCGGCCATGTGCCCTTTCAACGGTTCGGAGCTGTGCCACCGGTGGGTGGCGCAAAACGCCGGCGTCCGTCTTGCCATTGGACTCCGGATGACGGCCTTCGAAGCGGCCCGGCGGGCTGACATCCGCCACGCCGTGGTCATGGCGGTCATCCTTGTCGCCCTGGGATCGGGGGCACTGTTTTTCATCTTCGTGATCCAGAACTACTACCTGGTCGACCGGACCCTTCAACAGACCCGGGACTACACCCGACAGGTCGTCGACCACATGGCCAATGGCCTCGTCAGCATCGATGCCGGGGGAATGGTCCTTTCCCACAACACCCTGGCCCTGGAGCTTCTGGGGCTTGCGGATGCCGAAATCGAGGGCGTCAATCTCGGCCGGATCATCGACTTCGACGCCGCCGGCGTGCGGAAAACCCTCACCTCGGGCAAACCTGTCATGGACCGGGAAATTCTGAGGCAGGACAGGAGCGGCGAAACCATCCCCCTGGCTTTGAGCAGCACCCCGCTGACGAACAATGCCGGCAGTATCACCGGCGCCGTCATTCTGCTGAGGGACTTGAGGGAGATCAAGCGCCTGGAGGCGCAGGTCCGAAGGTCCGAGAAACTGGCGGCCGTCGGCAAACTGGCGGCCGCCGTGGCCCACGAAATCCGAAATCCCTTGAGTTCCATCCGGGGATTCGCCCAGTTCCTGGGACATATCCTCAAGGACCACCCCCGGGACCGCGAATACGCCGCCGTGATGGTGAAGGAGGTCGACCGGATCAACCGGGTCGTCACCGACCTGCTGACCTTTGCCCGGCCCCAGAATGCCGAGGCGGAGGCGGTCGATCTCAAGGAGCTCGTGGACCACGTGCTCCGGTTGATCGAGGGAGACGCCCGAGAGGGAAACGTGATGGTGGGAAGACGGCTGCCGTCGATCGCGTCACAGCCGGTTCTGGACGGCGGCCAGATCACCCAGGCGCTGCTCAACCTCTGCCTCAACGCTCTCCAGGCCATGAACGGCGGCGGCGTGTTGAACATCGGCGCCGAGACGGACGAAAGGGGCGGGCTGATGCTCTGGGTCGAGGACGACGGCCCCGGCATTTCCCCGGAGTTCCAGGCCCGGATCTTCGATCCCTTCTTCACGACCCGGGACAAGGGGACCGGTCTCGGACTCGCCATCGTCCAGAAAATTGCAGAAAACCACAATGGCGGGATACGAATTGAAAGCCCGCCGCCTGGGAAACAGCGGGGATGCCGATTCATCATCTCCATTCCCGGAGCGATTCCGGAGGACGCCCGTGACCGCTGAAATTCTGATCGTCGACGACGACGCCTCTCACCGGCGCATGCTCGAAGCCGTGCTCACCGAGGAGGGATATGCCGTCACCCATGCAGCGGACGGCATTGCGGCTATAGACGCCGTATCGGAGAGATGGTATGACCTCATCCTGATGGACATCCGTATGAGCCGGATGGACGGCATCGAAGCCCTCCATCGCATCAAGGCCATCACCCCCGACATCCCCGTCATCATCATGACCGCCTACGCCGCGGTGGATACGGCCGTTGACGCCCTTAAATCCGGTGCCAGCGACTACCTCACCAAGCCTCTCGATATCGACGAACTCAGGATCCTGGTGGGAAAAACCCTGCGCTACGGGAGGCTAGAGCAGGAAAACCAGCTCCTCAGAGAGCGACTGGGCGACCGGTTCGACTTCGCAAACATCGTGGGCCATAGCCCACCCATGAAACAGCTGTTCGAAACCATTTCCCTGGTGGCCCCGTCGGAGGCCACGGTACTCATCTCCGGTGAAAGCGGCACGGGAAAGGAACTCATCGCAGGGGCGATCCACCAGAACAGCGACAGGAAGGATCGGCCGTTCATCAAGGTGAACTGCGCAGCCCTGCCCGAACCCCTTCTGGAAAGCGAACTCTTCGGCCATGAAAAGGGAGCGTTCACCGGTGCGGTCCGGAAAAAACAGGGCCGCTTCCAGCTTGCCCACACCGGCTCCATCTTCCTGGACGAGATCGCCGAAACCGCGCCGACCACCCAGGTCAAGCTCCTCAGGGTGCTCCAGGAGCAGGAATTCGAACCGTTGGGCAGCACCCGCTCGGTCAAGGTCGATATCCGGGTCATTGCGGCCACCAACCGGGACATGGCCCGCGAAATCCGGGAGGGCCGATTCCGCGAGGACCTGTTTTACCGCCTCAACGTGGTGGAGATCCCGCTGCCGCCCCTGCGAGATCGACAGGAGGATATTCTCCCCTTGGCCGAGCATTTCCTCAAACGGTATGCAGAAAAGAATCGCCGGATGATCAAGCGGTTCACGCCGGGGGCCGCGGATCTCCTGATGCGATATTCCTGGCCGGGAAACGTGCGCGAGCTGGAAAACGCCGTGGAACGGGCCGTTATTCTCTGCCGCGGGGATGCCGTCGGTTCCGATGATCTGCCGGATGCCCTGCATACCGAAGCGGGCGGAGAAAGGGCGGCCGAAGCGCCCCTGAAACCCGGCCTTTCGCTCAAGGAGATGGAGCGGCGGATGATTCTGAGAACCCTCGATGAGACCGGGGGCAACCGAACCCGTACCGCGGAAATCCTGGGCATCAGCCGAAGGACTCTCCAGAACAAGCTCAAGGAATACGGCATCAACCCATGAGCTCCTTATTTTTTCGTCTGCGTATACATGATTCGCCTGATTGAAACGAATGAAATATTAGAGTATGAATATATATAGGCTGATCACTTCGCGAAGCAACGACCGATGTCATGCAGCATGGCATATAAACATAAAAATAATCATTTGCCAATTTTCAAGGCTTTGTTTTCAAAACAATTTCCAGATATGCAACCGATGGGAGGTGAACCATGAAGCAGCTGCTGTCCATCCTTATCGCCGCCGCGATTGCGGGGGCGGGAGCGCTTCTGTACGCCTGGTCGGGCGTCTACGACATCGCCGCGACAACGCCCCACTGGGCCCTGACAACCTCGTTTATCGACATGCTAAAAGAACGCTCGATAGAGGGGCACAGCGGCGGCATCCAGGCGCCGAATTCAGATGACCCGAACCTCAGGGAAGCATCCCTTCCCCACTATCACGAGATGTGTCGGCGCTGTCACGGAGCGCCGGGACAAGCGCCCGAAGAGTTTTCAAAAGGCCTCTACCCGGCCCCGCCGAGCATGGTGTCCGGCCACATCCAGGAGGAGTTGAGCACAGCCGAAGTCTATTGGGTCATCAAACACGGCATCAAGATGACCGGCATGCCCGCCTTCGGCCCGACCCACAGCGAGGATATCCTGTGGGGGCTCACAGCCCTGGCGACAGAGATGCCCCGGATGAGGCCCGACCAATATCGTCAACAGATCGAGACGGCCGGCTCTGCGGAGCGGACGGCCCATGGACACTCGCACGGCGGATCGAATGTCGATGCAGATCCAGACCACGGCGGGCATAAACATACGGGCAACAGCGACGCCGTGGAAACACATGACTGATGGAATCTCGCGGCGCTCCAGCCCATTCAGGACGCCGCGCCACCATACGCGACGTTGAGCAGAACTTAATTTTCGCCTTTGTGTAAAATTCCCTGGGAGCCTATCGCAGGCGTCCTGCTTTACCCGGCGTTCGGGCTGCTTGCTGTTTAGCTCGATGATCGCGGCGGCGACCATGAGCTTCAGCGCAGTCTCGGTCATCAGCGAGGCACGACGGTTGCGCCAAAAAAATTTGGAGCGTTATAATGAAACCCAAGCAGAAAATACTCGAATTTATCCAAAGCGCATACGAAGACAATGACAAGGACAAATCAAGCTCAACATCCGAGGCCATAGACCCGAACGATCGAGAGATCGTCCGGGAACTATTCGACGGCATGAGCACCGGTACCGCCAGGATCATCATCGAAAAAAAGATCGATCTCCGGATTGCTGAAGAATACAAAATCGAGGGGCTTGAAAACAAAGGCCGCTATTACGCTGCCCGCATCGTTGGACCTGACGGCAATACCATCCAGCGTCTACTGGTAGACAAGCAGACTGGGAAGGTCCAATTCACAGGCCGGTAGTGCTCATGACGCAATTTAAATGCCGGCATATGCCCTTAGGCAGCAGATACATGGACACCACCGGTGACCCATCACGACGGGATTGGGTGGATGAACCAGGGCGGATGGAGCGGCGGATATCACGGAGAGTATGGGCATCCAAAGGTTTTTTCAACAGCGGCAATGGCTGTTGATGGAAATGAAACAGCCGCAAAAAACTGATCCATGATCAGTGGCGTGAAGGGCTGTATATATATTAAATCCAAGTCAATTGAGGGAGGTTGAATCATGAGCAAGAGAATCTTGTACTTCTTGGTAATTTCGGCATTGGTCTTTTCTGCAAATTCTCTGAACGCCGGCCAAACAACTGCGGATGATAAGACGGGCCAGGCAATGGCGGATATGCAGAACCAAATGACGCAAATGCATGGACAAATGGAAGCCATCCGTCAGACAGAAGATCCCCAAAAAAAGAAGGTGCTGATGCAGGAGCACATGCAATCCATGCTGGAGTGCATGAAGACCATGCGCGGAATGGACACCGGAATGATGTCGGGAATGAAGGGTCATGGCCACATGGACGGCGGCATGATGACAGACAAGCCGATGTCCGGGGAAATAATGCAGCAGCGAATGCAGACGATGGACAAACGTATGGACATGATGCAGTCGATGATGGAACAGATGCTGGAACATCAATCGCAGCAAACGGATATGATGCAACAGCAATAAAGACCTGCCCCATTGTGAAACCGGGGGAAGCCTCTACACAGAGGCTTCCCCCGGCCGCACCCCATGTCTTTCGCAAAATTATGTAGACGTAAGACGTAACCTTATTTTCAAAAAGAATCTGCGTGTTAAACAGATTGATCTGCCCCAAAAGACTGGACATGCCGGGTTATAACGTAATAGACGCAAATAACCACAATGATCTGAGCCGGAAACGATCATACAAGTCTCTTCGCCTGAAAAGTTTCGATAAGAACGCTGATGGTATCATTAGAATAGAACGACGAAGAAGATCAGCTATAACCTAAAACTTGCATCATCATAGTATCTATTTGTTTATAACAGGTTAAAAATATGCTATTATTGCCTCTAAAACAATACTTTAAGGAGGCATCGAATATATGCGCAGATTCCATGTCCAATTTTCCGAAAAGAACCTCACCGGCAACGCAGGGCTCGTACACCTGGGGCGCTTTGCAGAAAAGCTTGGGTTGATCAAGATGCTTCAACAGCACATCAGCATACAGCGCGGCGACACTGCCATATACCGCCCCGCGGATGTCGTCATGATGCTGGTCATGGGCGTGCTTGCCGGCGCGAAGCATATCAGCCACCTTGCGATCCTTCGGTCCGACACGGCGATTCGTCACCTTTTCAAATGGAACG
>NZ_JBFXGG010000134.1:0-7459 GCF_050178255.1 Desulfococcus sp.
CGATGAGGAGATCGACGCTCATCTGGGCCTCGAACCGATGCGGGCCGGGGATCCGCCGGAAGCCCTGCCTTTCCCGGTTATCACCGTGGACGGCGTCCCCGTGAAAGGCCGGTACCCACTCTCCCGGTGGTGGGCCAAAACAGCCGTGGACGCATTGCTGCGGGCAACGGACGAGGTGTCCGGATCGAGCCCCGCCGGGATCAGGGTGATGCGCGGCCCTTTTCTGACCGTGTCCACGATTACGGCCACGGACCGTGGAGCGGAAGCCCGCTATCGGCACCACGGCGCCTGTATGGAGGCCATGGAGGGGTCCGGTGCGGCCCACGTCGCCTGCCGGTACGGCGTGGACCTCCTGGAGGTCCGGGCCGCGAGCAATCTTGTCGGACGGCGCCGCCGCGATGCCTGGAATCTCGATCTGGCGTTCGAGCGCGCGACATGGGCTGTTCTGACGATCCTGGACCGCTGCGGTCCCCTCATGCTGGAGAAGATGCCATGACCCGAACCCTCTCACTGGGGTATTCGACCTGTCCCAATGATACCTTTCTTTTTCACGCTCTTGCCCACGGCAACATCGATTGTCGCGGCCTTGCGTTCGAGATTCGTCTCGCGGACGTGGAGCAGCTGAACCGCTACGCCGAGGTCGGCCGCCTGGACGTGACCAAGCTCTCCTTTGCGGCCATCGGCCATCTGCGTGAGCGTTACGTCCTCCTCGGGAGCGGTGCGGCCCTGGGGAGGGGTTGCGGTCCCCTCGTCGTCGCGAAACCGGGCTTTGACCCGTCACGACTGGGCCGGACCCCCATCGCCGTCCCCGGCATGCGGACCACCGCGGCCTTGCTTCTGGGACTCTATCTTTCCGGAACGGCGGCGTGCATCCCCATGAATTTCGACCGGATCATGCCGGCGGTCTCCCGGGGGGAATACGAGGCGGGCGTCATCATCCACGAAGGCCGTTTCACGTTCCAGGATTACGGCCTTGTCCAACTGGTGGATCTGGGGCGGTGGTGGGAGGCGGAGACCGGACTGCCCATTCCCCTGGGCGGCATCGCCGTGCGCCGGGACCTGGGTCCGGACATCGCGCGACGCGTCGAGGCGGCCATCCGGGACAGCGTCGCCTACGCCTTTGACCACCCTGAGGAATCAGGCGCTTATGTTCGTGCCCATGCCCGGGAGATGGCGCCGGATGTGATCCGGCAACACATTGCGCTTTATGTCAACCCGTTCACCCTTGATCTGGGGGAGGACGGCCTTGCCGCGGTCGACGCGCTTTTCCGGCGGGGAGAGGCCGCCGGGTTGCTGCCTGCCATCCCGGACCGGGCCGAAGACTGAAGGCGCGTGTTTGCACCGGACGGCCCTGTTGAATCTCCCTGGGTGTTCAATCACCCGCTTTCAGCCTCACGGAAAGTTGAGAATGTTGTTGAAAAAGTTCCGTTATACAGGTATATACAATAAGTTTAGGTAAGGACAGGCGGGTTGCATGCCCGGCCGGCGCGAGGGTTACAAGGCCGATGCGCGGCGCGGTCGGTTCTCCAAAGCGACCTGGGCTTGTGTTTCACGGAATCAAGCCGCCGCCTGGATCGTGGAAGTGCTGAATGAGAAGATTGTCCCACCCCGGGATCAGGATTCTTTGCCCGGATTGTGTTCCGGAGCGTGCATCAAACCCTCCGAGGCATATCGACATCCGCATCAACGTCCGGCAAGACGGGCGGACCCGCTCCTAATCCATTCAACCGACAGACGGTTTATTTGATATCATCATGAAAATGGACGCATTGATAGCCCTTGAAGACGGACGGACGTTTCCCTGCGCGTCCTTTACCGGTCCCGGGGAGACCCGGGGCGAGCTGGTATTCAACACGGGGATGACCGGATACCAGGAAGTCTTGACCGATCCCTCCTATCGGGGGCAGATCGTGACCATGACCTACCCCCTGATCGGAAATTACGGCGTCAATCCTGAGGATGTGGAATCCGACCGCATCCAGGTGGCCGGATTCATCGTCCGGGAGTACCAGGCCTTTCCGAGCAACTTCCGGGCCACCGACACCTTGGCCGATTACCTGAGATCCCAGGGGGTCATGGGCATCCACGATCTCGACACCCGCGCCCTCACCCGGCACATCCGCAACGCCGGCGCCATGCGGGCCGTGATCTCGACCCGGGACCTCGATCCCGCATCCCTGGTCCGCAGGGCGAGGGAAACGCCGGGTCTGGTGGGGCGCGATCTGGTCCGGGAGGTCTCCACCCGGGTCCCGTACCGCTGGATTGCGGGAGAGCGGGTTCCCATCGGGGAGGATGCGGCCCTGGATGGGACCTTGTGGCGGGAAAAAGGAACAAAATTCTCCGTGGTCGCCTTTGATTTCGGCATCAAGTACAATATCCTCCGATGCCTCGCCGCAGCGGGCTTCGAGATCGTTGTCGTACCGGCGTCGACCGGTGCGGCGGCCGTCAGGGCCATGGCGCCCGACGGCATCTTTCTCTCCAACGGCCCCGGGGACCCGGAACCGGTGACCTATGCCGTCGAGACGATCCGATCCCTTCTGGGGTATCGTCCCCTGTTCGGCATCTGCCTGGGACAGCAACTCCTGGGGCTTGCCCTGGGCGGGCGCACCTACAAACTCAAGTTCGGTCACCGGGGCGCCAACCAGCCGGTCAAGAACCTGGATACCGGGCGAATCGAGATCACTTCCCAGAACCACGGCTTTTCCGTCGATATGGCAAGCCTGAGCGCAGACGAAATCGAGGTCAGCCACGTAAACCTGAACGACCAGACCCTGGAAGGCTTTCGTCATCGGTCCTACCCGGCGTTTTCGGTGCAGTATCATCCCGAGGCGTCGCCGGGCCCACACGATTCGCGTTATCTGTTTGAAACCTTTTCGAAGATGATGGCCGCGGCATGAGGCCGGCCCATGAATGCCGAAAGTTGAGGACGTCACATTCACGTGAACAGAGGAGTTGAAAAATGAGAACGAACCCGACGGCCCGATGGTGCCTCCTGGGGGCAATGCTGATGATGTGCCTTTTTCTGATATCCTGCAACAAGGTCAATCGCGCCAATTTCGAAAGGATTCAGGAGGGCATGAGCATGGCGGAGGTGGTCGAAATCCTTGGAGAACCCACCGACGCTTCCCAGATCGACCTCAGCTTTGTGGCGGGGGCGGCCGCCAAATGGGAGGATGAAAAGACCGGCCGGAAGATCAGTGTGCAATTCCTGAACGGGAAGGTCAAGTTCAAACAGTTCGAGGATACGGAGCGATAAGATTCCCCCGGACCTCGACAGCCGTCTCGAAGGGCCGGGCGGAGCGATTGCCGGGCCTGCGCCGATACGGAAGAGAAGGAAGCTGACGCAAGAGATGCCAAAACGAACGGATATCCAGAAAATACTGATCATCGGCGCGGGACCGATCATCATCAGCCAGGCGTGCGAGTTTGACTACTCCGGCACCCAGGCCTGCAAGGCCTTGCGGGAAGAAGGCTACGAGGTCATCCTGGTCAACAGCAACCCGGCGACCATCATGACCGACCCGGAAACGGCGCACCGCACCTATATCGAGCCGGTGATCCCCGAGGTTGTCGCCCGAATCATCGAGCATGAGCGGCCGGACGCCCTTCTGCCGACATTGGGCGGACAGACCGGGCTCAACACGGCCATCGGCGTGTCCCGGATGGGGGTCCTCGAACGCTATGGCGTGGAGATGATCGGCGCCAGCGTGGACGCCATCAACAAGGCCGAGGACCGGGACCTTTTCCGAAAAGCCATGAACAATATCGGGCTCCGCATCCCCAGAAGCGGCATTGCCAACAGCATGGCCGATGTCCGCGCCATCGTCGAGGAGATCGGATTCCCCATCATCATCCGTCCGGCTTTTACGCTGGGGGGGACCGGCGGCGGGGTGGCCTACAATCCGGAGGAACTGGATTTTTACGCCAAGGCGGGTCTGGATGCCAGCCTCATCAGCCAGGTCATGCTCGAGGAATCGGTCCTGGGCTGGAAGGAATACGAACTGGAGGTCATGCGGGACAAAAACGACAACGTCGTGATCATTTGTTCCATCGAAAATCTGGACCCCATGGGCGTCCACACGGGGGACAGCATCACGGTGGCTCCGATCCAGACCCTGACGGACCGGGAATATCAGATGCTCCGGAACGCCGCTATCGACATCATGCGGGAGATCGGTGTGGATACGGGGGGGTCGAACGTCCAGTTCGCCGTCAATCCCAAAACCGGAGAGATGATCGTGGTCGAGATGAACCCCCGGGTTTCCCGGAGCTCGGCCCTGGCCTCCAAGGCCACCGGCTATCCCATCGCCAAGATAGCGGCCAAGCTGGCCGTGGGCTACACCCTGGACGAACTGCCCAACGACATTACCGGCGGTACCGCGGCTTCCTTCGAGCCCACCCTCGATTACTGCGTGGTGAAGATTCCCCGGTGGACCTTCGAGAAATTTCCCGAGACCCGTGACTATCTCACGACGGCCATGAAGTCGGTGGGTGAGACCATGTCCATCGGGCGAAACTTCAGGGAGGCCTTTCAAAAAGCCGTCCGTTCCCTGGAAATCGGACGACAGGGTCTGGGGGCCGACGGGAAGGATGTCGTGGATCTGGAGGGGCGCTTTCCCACTCGCGAGGCGATCGAAAAAAACCTCGCCACCCCCAACTCCCAGCGGCTCTTCTATCTGCGATACGCTTTTCTGTGCGGCCTGTCCGTCGAGGATATTCAACGGCTGACCGGCATCGACCCCTGGTTCCTCCATCAGATCCGCCAGATCGTGGAACTTGAAGAAACCCTTCGGCCGGCAGAGGACGCTCCGGGCGAATACCGTCTCGATCCGTCGCTGCTTCGCAAGGCCAAGTCGTGGGGCTTCTCGGACATCCAGCTGGCATATCTCACCCGGCGGACGGAAAGAGACATCGAACGCGAGCGGAAAGCGGCGGGTATCCGTCCGGTTTACAAGCTGGTTGACACCTGCGCGGCCGAGTTCAAGGCTGCGACGCCCTATTACTATTCCACCTACGAGACGGAGAACGAAGCCCGGGTTTCCGATCGGAAAAAGGTCGTCATCCTGGGCGGGGGCCCCAACCGAATCGGCCAGGGGATCGAATTCGACTACTGCTGCGTGCACGCCTCCTTTGCCCTTCGGGAGATGGGGGTCGAGAGCATCATGGTCAACAGCAACCCCGAGACCGTCAGCACCGACTACGACACCTCGGACAAGCTCTATTTCGAACCCCTGACCCGTGAGGACGTCCTTCACATCGTCGAGACGGAGAAACCCTTTGGCGTTATCGTCCAGTTCGGCGGACAGACCCCCCTGAACCTGGCCGTGCCGCTGGCCGAGGCCGGTGTGCCCATTCTGGGGACCCAGCCGGCGAGCATCGATCTCGCCGAGGACCGGGAGCTTTTTCAGGCCATGCTGAACCGTCTGGGGTTGAAACAGCCGGCCAACGGCACCGCCGTCAACGTTGCCGAGGCCCGCCGGGTGGCGGCGGAGATCGGTTATCCGGTAATGGTGCGTCCATCGTATGTCCTGGGCGGCAGGGCCATGAAGATCGTCTACACCCCCGAGGAGCTGGAGGACTTTACCCGTCTGGCCATCCTTGCGTCCCCCGGACATCCGATCCTGATCGATAAATTTCTCGAAAATGCGGTGGAGATCGATGTCGATGCATTGTCCGACGGGCGGCGGACCTTCATCGGCGGCATCATGGAGCATATCGAGGCAGCCGGGGTTCATTCCGGAGATTCGGCCTGCGTACTGCCGCCTCAGGGCATTGAAAAGGCGCTGATTGCCGAAATCGCCGAGGCCACCCGGGCCATGGCGGCGGCGCTGAACGTGGTGGGATTGATGAATGTTCAGTACGCCATAAGAGCGGGGAGGCTTTACGTGATCGAGGTCAACCCTCGGGCGTCGAGGACGGTGCCCTTCGTCAGCAAGGCCACGGGCATCCCCCTGGCCAAGATGGCCACCCGGGTGATGATGGGCATGACCCTCGAGGAACTCGAACTGGGCCCTGAATCGGTCCCCGACCATATCTCCGTCAAGGAAGCGGTGCTGCCCTTCGATCGGTTCCCCGACGTGGACACCCTCCTCGGCCCGGAGATGAAATCGACGGGCGAGGTGATGGGCATCGATACCAAATTCGGTTATGCCTACGCCAAGGCCCAGCTTGGGGCCGGTCAGCGGATGCCCACGGAGGGAACGGTCTTTGTCAGCGTTCAGGACCGGGACAAGGCTGCCGTTCTTCCCATATCGGCCCGATTTCACGAGATCGGTTTCGGAATTCTGGCCACCGACGGCACCGCCCGCTTCCTTTCGGCCCACGGGGTCCCCAATACCCGCATCAACAAGGTGTCGGAGGGGCGGCCCCATGTCGTGGATGCCGTCAAGAACGGAGAGATCCAATTCGTCATCAACACGGGCGCCGGAGACAAAACCCGGCAGGACGGATACCAGATCCGCCGGGCGGCCATCAAGTTCGCCATTCCCTACGCCACGACCATTGCCGGCGCCGATGCCATGTGCCAGGGGATTGCGGCCTTGAAGGAGAACCGGATATCCGTCAAGGCGCTTCAGGATCACATGATGGAAACAGCATAACATGACAATTCAACTTTCGACTTTCATGATGGTAACCGGAAAGAGGTGCCGGGAGGATACGGCCCGGGCCCCTTCAGCGGCACTTGAACGAAACCGCGTGGGGCGCGGGCCGTATCCTCCCGGCACCGGCCTATGAAAGTCGAAAGTTGAGATGACAATATCAATTATTCCTCCCGAGACAAGGTTTCGGGGAAAGCATTTCGGACAAATATGATAGATGAAAAACCGCGTGAATCATGTGGCCTTTTTGGCATTCATAACCACCCGGAAGCGGCCAAGCTGAGCTATTTCGGGCTTTATGCCCTTCAACACCGGGGGCAGGAGAGTGCCGGCATCGCCGTGGTCATGGACAACACCATCGCCTCCCACAAAGGGATGGGGCTGGTGTCGGACGTCTTCAGAAACACCCATTTCGAGGAACTGAACGGGGTGACGGCCGTGGGACACGTCCGTTATTCCACCACCGGCAGTTCCATCCTCTCCAACGCCCAGCCGTTTGTCGTACACCACCGGAACAAGTCCTACGCGGTGGCCCACAACGGCAACCTGGTCAACGCCCACAGCCTGAAGCGGGAGCTGGAGGAGTCCGGTTCCATCTTCCAGACCACCATGGACAGCGAGGCCTTTCTTCATTTCCTGGTGAGCAACCTCAAATACGGCTTCGAACAGGCCCTGATTTACACGGTTTCCCGATTGAAGGGGGCCTTTTCGTTCATCCTGATGACCAGCCAGGGAGAACTGGTGGGCATCAAGGACCCCAACGGCTTCCGGCCGCTCTGTCTCGGCAAGCTGAACGGGAGCTATGTCCTCGCGTCGGAGTCGTGCGCCCTGGATCTGGTCCAGGCGGAGTTCATCCGGGA
>NZ_JBFXGG010000135.1:0-7337 GCF_050178255.1 Desulfococcus sp.
CATTTCACCAGATATGCTTCGGCAGGGGTCGACCCCTGAAAGGCGCCCTGACGGAAGAGGGTTTGCATGAAACCGCCTGCCGCCTTGCGCAACTGCGCCCATAGCGGCGCATCATTGGGTTCGAATATGGCCCATTGGGTGCCGCGATAGAGGCTCTCTTCAATATATAGAGCCAGTCGTCTCACAGAGATGTATTTCCACTCGCTGGCCAACTGGTCGGCACCGCGTGTGGTGCGTGCCCCCCAGGCCACTCGACCGATGACGGGAAATGTGCGCAATGCATTGATTCCCAGTGGATTCAACTGCCCGTTTTCGGCATCGGTCATGCGATACGACAGCTCCCGCACACCCGCAAGGGTTGCTTCGGTTCCCGCAGGTGCCTTCCAGACACCGCGTTGTGCATCCGTGCGAGCCATAATGCCGGCCATCATGCCGCTGGGTGCAAACTCCTCGATGCGATTTTCGCGCAGGGGATCGGCCAGCCGCACGCGAGGCCAATACAACACCGCGTTTTTATGCTTGGGATAATCTCCTCCCCGAGCCGCACCGACCGCCAGGTCGGGACGCGTCCACGATGTCGGCGGATCCATAATCAGCATGGCACGCCGCTTCTCGCAATAGTTGAGCGCCGGCGTATATATGGTATCGAAGTCGACATCCCCATTGGTGCGCGTCAGGGGCGGAATGACCATCATGTTGAAAATATCCGCATCTTCCAGCGCATAAATGCCTCTGCGATCGGCTTCCAGGTTCGCTCCGGCAATTTCGTCGGCCGTGATGTCATTGCCGTCCGTGCCGATGCCTTCAGCCTGTTTGGCATTCTCATCGGCGGGCGTACCCGTCTCTGCGGGACGCGCCGGCGGCGGATCCGTCAACAGCCTGACGAGGAGAGATGTCTCAAGAATCTTGCCGATGTAACGTGGATTTTCTTCGTCAACCGATACGTTGAGAAAGGTTTCTTCCTGAACGGTCGTGGGCGGGACGGGCGGCGTTGCCGAACTGTCGCCTGTTGTGGGATCAAATTCCTGAATGATGAGGTTGAATTGATCCTGGGTGCCGTCACGGGTGTCATGATCGACGATTGCACGCAGGTTATTGCCCCATTCGCCGGGGCTGGCGGCTTCGAGCTCAAGCACAACCGTCCCCCCGTCGTCTTCAAGTTCAATCCTGCTGGAAACGCCGCCGTTGTCGACACGCACGATGACGGCCTGTGCGCCGCCGTTCATAAAAAATTGCTGCACGCTGTACCCCAGGGCACTCTTGACCCATAGATCGCCGAACAGACGCGTAAACTCACCAAAACTGCTGATGAGTACGGGGCTGTCGACCGGACCGCGTTGCGCCCGACCAATGAACGCCGTAATCGAGGTGGCGACGCCTGTTATCGTGCGCGAACCACTCGGCACTTCTTCTATGTAGACGCCGGGATAGGTTGGATTTGTTGCCATAATAAGCCCCCTGCATTCATCAAATTATGGTTATTGGGGTATTGTCAGGGTGTTGCATCCACGCCGACAAGCGTATCTATCGTGATATCCGATGCGATGGGATTGGTGAAGGTCAGGCTCGCTACCGGATCGCCCAACAACCTTACGGCACTCTCGCCAATCAGGACAAGCGGACCGGTTAAATCGACCGGATCCGCGGTGGTACCTTCCACGGTCACGGCATATTGCAACCGGTTTGCGGGCGTATCAGGATCAACGTACCGGCTGGCCCTGACAATGAGGATGGATGCGCCGGTCGTATCAAGGGTCAATTCGATCGACCCGGCCGTCCCGTTCGAACTCGCCGGCACCACAACCTGGGACTTGTTGTAAGCGTCGACGACTTGTTTGCCCGAGGCCGCCAGCGTCGGACCGCCGACAACTTGAACCGTAAAGCTCCAATTTAATTGTTCAGACATAGACATCTCCCCAAGTTAAAGGTTTTCTTCCATTGGCTCCGATGGTAGTTCAACCGACGGGCGGCCCTTTCAAGGCCATCCATAATTAGTTGAATTAAAACAAATATTTAGTTGTTCAGGGTGAAGCTACAATTCTTTTTCTCAACTTTCAACTTTCATGACAGCGACCGGATAGAGGTGCCGCCGGACAACAGGCGTTCAACCCGATATCAGGCGTGCGAAATTTTTCATTTGAATGAAAATGCGGGTCACCTTCAGGCTGTCAATACGAATCGACTTTAAAGAACCGGTCGGAGATTCATCTGACGTTACGCGGTGCAGGTTGATGCTGCGTAAGCGATAATAGAAGGCTGAGCCCAGTGTAACATCGGGACGGAGATGAGACGGTGGCGGCAGTTCATATCCGAGCAGACAGAGATGCATCACTACATGGAAAATTTAAAGCGTCTATTGGTTTTTATGTAGTGTAACACCGGCCCATTTCCCATTAAAAGAAATGACACCATTTTGGGGAATCGTGTATCCTGCTATAATCCCCAGGCATCCGAACGATGGGCATTCTCCGAAAATGATCTGAGCTGAGATTGGTTTGATTATGGTATGTATATTAACAGGTTGCTCAATTCTATATTCAATATATAATAGCCCTACTAAACTGCGATCGGCGTGTCAAGAAGAAAAAATGCGACGGTCGGCATCCATCTGAATGCCGGGAATTCTCACCACCCGTTATCTTTCATTTCTCGATTTCTGTACGTGATGCCGGCCCTGCCGCCGCGAAGCGCTTCCGGCACATCGGATCCATCTCAGCGGCCAGGCGATACAGGGTATCGACGAGACGAGGCGACATTCCGGCATGAAGTCCGCTGCAGGTTCCGAGGATAACGCCGCCGTCGCCTGCTGCGGCCATTGCATCGGCCACCGAGCGACGCAGACACGCATAACGGCTGTCGGAATCATCGACACCCTCCGCTTCGCAAAGCAGCCCGGGATCGATGCTGCCCATCAGGCAGAGGTGCCCGCCGTAACCCTTTTTGATGTCTCCAAGATCCATACCGGCCGAGGATTCCACGCACTGCAGGCCGTCAAATCCGGCCGCCGCGATAAACGGCAGGATCGCCTTGAGATTGCCGTCGGAATGGAAGAATACCGGCACCCCCAGATCCTTGGCAAAGGCGACCTGTCTTCGCCAGAGGGGCAGAAGATGACGTTCGACAAACGACGGCGATACATAAGTGCTCTGCCGGTAGGCGATATCATCGGCCAAAATGATCCCGTGGGCGCCTGCAGCCACGCCTTTGGCCATGACGTCGGTCACCTTGCCGGATATCCTTTCGAGCGCCGCGGCGATCGCATTGGGGGCGGCGGCCGTCTTCATCAGAAATGCCATCATATCCCCTTGGGTCATCGCCGTCTGAAAAGCGCCGTTGACGACCCAGAAGACAAACAGGCCGGCGCCTGCAATATGCCGGATGTCGTCAAGGGCCACCAGTGAACACGCACCGCTCTCCGCCACATTTTCCGATTGGAGACAGATGAGATCGAGTTCAAGACATTTGCAGCACTCAATGAGAAGGGCCGTGTCCGAAAGGGATTCCGTCCGACTATCGCGGGACCGCCATTTCAGGTATTTTCGTGCAAACGCCGGGTCCAGCGTCAATTCGCCCCTGGCAACAGGGGTTCCGGGACAACGGCGGACGGCCTTCATGACACGTGCGATATGGTCTGCCGTCTGTCGGTGCATCATTCACCGCCGCACGCCTTGAACCTTGAAGCCGCTTTGGTGCAGTCGATCCGGTAAGTGTCGCTGAAATGCCGGGAGTACCGGATAAAGCAACCCCGCCGTCAACAAGGCTCCAGCCCATAACATCATGCGATATGTTTTCATAGCATCCTCCTCGCTCAACATGCAAAGCCCTTTTCCCCTTACCCGATGGGCAAAGATGGGGATGGCGCCTTTCGGTCATGCGTATGCCAACCAGACGGCCGCCTACCCCGATTGGGCGTGCGAACGCTTTCCCTGCGCGGGGATCCTCGATCAGGCGTCTTTACTTCCAAGTATTCTATCGAGATCTTCGCTTTCCAGGGTTTCATGGATCATCAGCTCCCGGGCCAGTTCGTCAAGCTTGTCCCGATGTCGGACCAGCAGCGCCTCGGCCGTTTTCGCCAATTCGATGAGGATCTTCCGGATCTCTTCGTCGATGCGTTTGCCGGTGGCTTCGCTGTAGCTCTTCATGTCCGAAAGCTCCTTTCCAAGGAACGGATGTCCGTTCCGATCTCCGTAATGTACCGGTCCCAGGGCATCGTTCATCCCCCAGCGACAGACCATTCGGCGGACCAGCGCCGTGGCCTTCTTGATGTCGTCGGCGGCACCGGATGAAATGTCATCCAGGGCGATCTTTTCTGCGGCGCGTCCGGCCATCAGAACCGTCACCTGATCCAGGAGGTAGCTTCTGCTCACGTTCCGTCGATCCTCTTCCGGAATCTGCTCCGTGAGGCCAAGGGCCTGGCCGTGGGGAATGATGGTGACCTTTTTGACGGGGTCGGCCTTCTCCAGATGCCTGGCCACAAGGGTGTGGCCGGCTTCGTGGTAGGCCACGAGCTTTCGGTCGTATTCATTGAGCAGATCCTCGCGTGCGGGCCCCAGTCTGATCTTGTCCAGAGCAACGTCGAAATCGTCCTTGTCCACGCGCTGCTTGTCCTGACGTGCGGCGATAATCGCGGCCTCGTTCACGAGGTTCTCCAGATCCGCGCCTGAAAATCCGATGGTCAGGGCGGCGAGTTCGGCGAAGTCGACACTTTCGGCGCAGGGGGTTTTGCGAGCGTGAACCTCGATGATTTTCTCCCGCGTCCTCCGGTCGGGCAGCTCGATGGTGACCCGCCTGTCGAACCGACCCGGGCGTATCAGGGCCGGATCCAGAATGTCCGGACGGTTGGTGGCGGCCATCACCACCACCGCTTCGTGGGGGGAAAATCCGTCCATCTCCGCCAGGATCTGGTTGAGGGTCTGTTCCCGCTCATCATGACCGCCGCCCAGTCCCGTTCCGCGAGCCCGTCCAATGGAGTCGATCTCGTCGATAAAAATGATGGCCGGCGCCTCCTTCTTGGCTTTGGCGAACATATCCCTCACCCGTGATGCCCCCACGCCAACAAACATCTCTATAAATTCGGAGCCGCTGATGGCGTAGAAGGGCACATCCGCCTCACCGGCCGTGGCACGCGCCATGAGCGTCTTACCGGTGCCGGGAGGTCCGGCCAACAGGATTCCCTTGGGAAGCTTGCCGCCAAGCCGGCTGAATTTTTCAGGTGCCTTCAGGAATGCCACGATCTCCTGCAACTCGGCTTTGGTGTTCTCCATGCCGGCCACGTCATCGAAGGTGGTGTCGCTCTCGGATCGCTGGTACCGCCTGGCTTTGGACTTGCCGAACCCGAATATACCGCCCTGGCCCGGAAGTCCGTTCTGGAATCTCCTGCTGAAGTAGACAAAAGCGCCGATAATCAAGATCCACGGCAACAGCTGGATGAGCAGGATTCCCAGCCAGGAACTCTCCGTTGAATCCACCCGAACGGTCGGCACCTTATCGTCGATGAGCCGGAGGAGAACCGGATTCTCGAAAGTGGGAACGATGGTCTGAAACGTCGTTATCTTCGGGGCGTTCTCCCCTTCCCCCACGGCGACGGGCTCTTTGAAGCTGCCGCGCATGTGCTCTCCGGTGATGCGGAGAGTTTCCACATTGCCGGCCTTGAGTTCATCCTTGAACAGGGTGTAGGAGACTTCCGGCGCACCAGGCCGGATCCACATGATGAACAGAAAAACGACGCCGATCCAAATCATCAGCCGCCACAAATAGTTTCGATTCCAGGCCGTTTTTTCGAGCGATGAAAAATCTTTTTTCATAAAACACTCTCCTTCATTTTACCACCACCGACAAGACGGGGACGAAAGCATCGCCATTCGAAAAAGTCTTTCTTCACAGCGCGAGAAATTCCCAACGACGGCGCGGTTCCGGAACTATGCAAGAACGTAACGAAGAACGACCGCGAGGATCAAAAAAATCATGAGACATTTCAGATAGAGGTTCATGGATATAAAAGCGATCTTCTCCACGTTTCTTTCAGCTTCGATCCGATCCAGCAGATCCAGCGTTTCCTCTCGATTCCGGGGCTGCGGATCCCTGGAAAAGGCCAGAACGATGAGCGAGACAACGACGCCGCCCAGGATAAACGGCAGCAGGTAGATCGAACCATAAGAGGGGCCCAGCGGCGTGAGCCAGATTCCACCGGCCCAGGCGCCGAAAAGAATGATGAGAAATATGGACAGCGCCCCCCGTCTCCGCTCCCGATGGTGCATCAGCTGAAATACGCCGTAAAAGATAGCGGCGATAATGATTGCCGTCCCGATTTCAATCAGGATCATCGTCAATGCCCCCTTGTTTTCATACAGATGTTACGTCTTCAATTTCTTAAACTAGTGAATGAACGCCTTTGGGTGTATACCTTAATTAATGTATCATGCCCTTGGGAAACCTGTAATTCGTTACAGGGCTTGCCGGGCGACCGATCCCGTCCATCTTACGCATGGCAGTTCAATCTTTCCGATAAATTCGTTTTCTATCCATGGTGCAACCCTCAAAATGAGGGTTCCAGACAAAATAACATCTTTTACAACAGCGAGGGGCAATGCGGAAGATGCACGACCGGGTTCGCAGGCATCTCGAAGAAACCCACCCGGTGCATGAAAAATCCTTCACTGGATATTGGCATGGATGGCCGCAGTTTGGCGCATCCCCGCGAAAGACCGCACGTGGATATTGCAGGGTTTCACCTACACATGAATCCAATGAGTGTTCTTTTGGTTCAAACGTAAAATATTGTTTATATTGTTGTTATTTTAATTTTAATAGATATGGCATGCTTGTTGCTGTTCAAAACTGCAATGAGCGGCTCTGCTGCTCGAAGCGTTACGGCAGATCCCGGAAGCAGCTTTAGTCAGGGGATTCGCCGTTAAACCCTTTACCAAGGAGGTTTTCACCATGAAGAGAAAGTATGCATGGCATGTCGTTG
Organism: Desulfococcus sp.; assembly: GCF_050178255.1. Classification (NCBI taxonomy): domain Bacteria; kingdom Pseudomonadati; phylum Thermodesulfobacteriota; class Desulfobacteria; order Desulfobacterales; family Desulfococcaceae; genus Desulfococcus; species Desulfococcus sp. The sequence goes on from NZ_JBFXGG010000135.1 coordinate 6,971, forward strand.
CAATCGTATTGGCACTATCACTGACCGTGTTCGGTACGGGGTATGCCGGTTGGTTCGGAGAAGACAAGTCCGAGACTGAAACCGAGAAGTCCGGCATTACGGAAACCCAGGACCCCGGGACCGCTGCTGAGGAGACTATGCCCGGCAGCGATCAGATCGTGGTGTCCGGAATGATCAATGAAAGCAGCCAACTCGTGGATGACAACGGCTATGTTTATGAACTGGCCGATACGGGTCAGGGATCGGAAGTGAAGTCCATGATCGGCAAGAAAATCCAGATCAAGGGAACCGTCCTGGAAGAAGAGGGTCAGGTATCCGTTGAAGTGGATGACTACACGATCCTGGAATAAAGAGACCAACGCTTTCT
>NZ_JBFXGG010000136.1:0-7333 GCF_050178255.1 Desulfococcus sp.
CCCCCCAGAGCGAATGCCCGCTGTTCCCACTGACGCTGAAAGGCGATGCCCGAAAGAGGGCCGCCGGGGAAATCGTCGGGGGTGACGCCGACGACAACGGCGCTGTTGGCGTTTGGCTCGTTTCGGGAGTACTGGCTCATGCCGTTGGTGACGACGCATCCGGGCTCGGAGGTAGCGGCCACCACCGTTCCGCCGGGGCACATGCAGAAACTGTAGACCGATCGACCGTTTTGGCAGTGGTGAACCAGCTTATAGTCGGCCGGACCCAACAACGGATGACCCGCCTGCCGTCCGTAGCGGGCCTGGTCGATAAGGGCCTGGGGATGTTCAATGCGGAAGCCCACGGAGAAGGGCTTTGGCATCAGGGTTACACATCGGTCTGCGAGCATCTCGAAGGTGTCCCTGGCACTGTGGCCGATGGCAAGGATCACGTGGTTGCATGGAATTCTTCCGCCACCATCCAGAATGACACCCCGCACCATCCTGTCCTGGAGATCCAGGTCCCGAAGCCGGGTCTGAAAACGGATTTCGCCGCCCAGGGATAGGATGGCCTTTCGAAGACCTTCCACGACCTTGACCAACCTGAAGGTCCCGATGTGGGGCTTGCCCACGTAAAGGATCTCCGGGGGTGCCCCGGCTGCCACGAACTCGGTAAGAACCTTTCGCACCAGATGTCGGGGGTCCCTGATCTGGGTGTATAGCTTGCCGTCGGAAAAGGTTCCGGCGCCGCCTTCCCCGAACTGGACGTTGGATTCCGGATTGAAAACGCGTTTCCGCCAAAATCTGAAGGTGTCCGTGGTACGCTCCCGCACCGTCTTTCCCCGCTCCAACAGGATGGGGCGAAAGCCCATCTGGGCGAGGAGCAGGCCGGCGAACAGGCCGCATGGCCCGGTGCCGACCACCACCGGTCTCTCCCTCAAGGGAGACCGGACACGAGCGATAAAACGGTATAGGGTGTCCGGTGCCCGACTGACGTTGGGATCCCCGGCAAGGCGTGCCAGGATTTCGTCTTCCTTCGGGCTGTTGACGTCAAGGGTGTAGATAAAGGTGATGCGGTTTTGCCGCCGGGCGTCGATGCTTCTCCGAAAGATGGTGTATCCCTCAAGGTGCTGGGTGCGTATGTCCAACCTCGTGAGGATGGCGTCCCGGAGCATACTCTCGGAATGGTTGATGGGAAGCCGCACTTGAGTAATGCGCAACATGCTGGTTTTTCCTATGCCGGCCTGGGTTCAGACGCCGGCGATAAAGCCGTACAACACTGCAGCGGTGATGGGGCGCGCAGAGGGGCGGCGTTCGTCTCATTCCATGTCGAATTCTTTGATGTCGAACCAGTAGCCGGTGCGGCTGACGAAGTCGAGTTCCGCCTGTACGATCTCGATGTGCTCATTTTCGATCTCCAAAAACCGTGAGAACATGGGCCGGGTATCATCCGTCATTTCATCGACCATCCTGCGATAGAACCGGCTGGTTTCCACCTCAACGGCCAGGGCCTTGGCAAGCATCCGTTTTTCATCGGTCCGATCCTCCTTGGACAGGGTCTCCTTCAGCACCGCCATCTCTTCCCGGATCACCCTTGCAGACGGAACGACGGATTTGAGGTCATCAATCCCGATCATACCGGTTTCGTTCCACTGCGCCAGTTTGTGGTGCAGGTAGTCGAGGTGCCGCTGTTCATCTTCGGCCAGAAGCGAGAAAACGCGAATGCCGGTCGGATCCCGGGTTGATGCCGCTGAATCCTGATATAGGTCCCGAATTTTAGTTTCGTAGACGATGGCCGCCTGTATCGCTTCAGTCGGTGTCATGGCATCTCCTTCGATGTCGGGTTAGGTGCCGTTACAGCCAGGTCCTTAACAAACGTATAGGGTTTTAACGGCGTCAGCTCGTTCCTGTTTAGCAGAAACGAATTTCCGGTACAAGCTTCTCTCGCTTTGCATTAAATGTCGAGAAGTGAGGATTTGAATTTTCATTGACCTGCCCCAGAGCGTAATGGTAATGATATAGCGCAATAAGATCAGATTCTTAATTCCGCCCCGGTCAATATCGACACGGATGCCGGGGCCGTCGATGTGTCGTCGCGGACCCGCGGTGGAAATGCGTGAAAAACCCGGACGGAAAGGGCAGGACAGATTTGAGAAGCATGGAGAAAGAGTGCGGCAGGATCAGCTTATGGACGGCGTCGACGGCATGGCTATATTTCAGGGTATCTCAGAAATCCTTCAGGCCGTTAGTCCGGCCGATTTTTAAGCAGCTTTTCGGTCTGTTTTTCCTTGGGACGATCATATTGACGATGGTGGCGCCGCGCTCCGGCTTTGCGGCGGAAGATATGGCGGCGCTGACAGCGGCCATGACGGAACATCTCGTATGTTATCCGATCGAACTGTTGGGTCACGAGAAACAGCAGCTGTCGGTGACCGACAAGGACCTCTGTCTGGCTGCCGCGTATCGCCGGACCGGTCTTCGACCCCTTTGGGTCACCCCCAAGGGGCCCGGGCCTGATGCCTCGGTGATCCTGTCTTTTCTCGTTCAGGCTGAAACAGAGGGGCTCGATCCGGGAAATTATGAGATTGACCAGATCTCATCGCTTTTCGCCGAACGCGACCCCAGAAGGCTCGCTCGACTCGATACCTTGTTGACTTTTAATTTGATCAAATACATTCACGATGTCAGCTGGGGGCGCATCAAATCGCTTGACGCCGGAATCCTCCCGAATTCCGGGTCGTGTGACGGCGATATCGAAACTGCGACGAAAATGGAACAGATTCTCTCGGTTCCCGATCTGGGCGCCTATCTTGCCGCGTTGCCTCCGTCCCACCGATACTACCGCCAGCTGAAGACGGCACTGAAAACCTACCGCGCACTGGAGGCGGCAGGGGGCTGGCCTGCCATCCCACCCGGGCCGACCATCCGGCCGGGTGATCATGACGATCGGATGCCTGACATTTTTCGCCGTTTATCGGTAACGGGGGATCTGGATACAGGGTTTCAGCCCACTATGTATTACGAGCCCGCTTTGAAAAGCGCGATCTTGCGGTTTCAACGCCGACACGGCCTGACACCCGACGGCGTGATCGGTAAAAACACCTTCGCCGCTTTGAACATTTCAGTTTCCGATGCCGTCAAGCAGATCATTATCAACATGACGCGCTGGCGCTGGCAGGCGCATACCCTTGGTGAAAAATACGTCCTCGTCAATATCGCTAATTTCGATCTGACGGCGGTTGACGACGGTGTCGAAGTGCTCAGCTTTCCCGTTATCGTGGGAAAATTTCAGCATCAGACTCCCATCTTCAGCGACCGTATCCGCTATGTCGATATCAACCCGTACTGGAACGTCCCGCCAAGCATCGCCAAAAATGAAGAACTGCCAAAGCTCAGACGAGATCCGAATCACTTAAAGAAGCAGCATATACGACTCTTCTCCGGTTGGAGCGCCGAGGCTCACGAGATTGATTCCCGCACCGTCGATTGGCGCAATATGAGCCCCCAACGTATGGCGGGATTCAGGCTTCGTCAGGATCCCGGCCCTTGGAATGCCCTGGGCCGGATCAAATTTGTTTTTCCCAACCCATACGATGTCTACCTTCACGACACCCCCACCCAGAATCTGTTTACGCGGACCCAGAGAGATTTCAGTCATGGTTGCATACGCGTGAGCGATCCCATGGGGCTGGCCGCATTCCTGTTAACATCCGAGACGAGCGTCTTGACCAGAGAGGCGGTTCGCAGGATCGTTGAAAAACGAAAACGCACCGTCATTCGACTTCCGGAGCCGGTGCCCGTCCATATCACCTACCAGACTTCCTGGGTTGACAAAAACGGTATAATATATTTTAATAAAGACATCTACGGTCGTGACGACAAGCTCAGGCGTGCCATGTTCGCCGAATAGCCTGCTCCCCGGCCGCATAGACATCGGGTCGGCCATTGTGTTCCTACCAGCAGTATCGAAATGGCTATCGTCGTCAATTGAAACTCCAAAGAAAACGAAACAAAGGCAATCTCAAATGGTTAACATCAGTCGCCGGCGTTTCCTTGCCGTCTCTGCTCAGGCCGCAGCCGGAATACTCATCTGCCCACCGATGGAGTGTTGGGCGAGGGCGCCCAGAAAATTTCGGCTTTCATTTTTTCACACCCACACGGAAGAATGTTTAAAGATCGTTCATACCCCGGGACGATGTTCCCGATCGGTGGAGAAAAAAATCAGAGGGTTTCTTCGAGACTTTCGGACGGGAGACACCCATCCCATCGATCCCGGCCTCCTGGACATGCTTTGTAAAATTCAGGCGGCTACCGGAAGCCGAGGCACCATCGAAATCGTTTCGGGTTACCGATCGCCACAAACCAACCACCGTTTGCGCCAAAGCACCCGGGGCGTTGCCAAGAAAAGCTTTCACATGAAAGGTCGGGCCATTGATATCCGCATAGCGGATCTCTCCACCAGAAGACTCCGGGATACGGCGACTTCGCTGCGAAGCGGCGGAGTAGGCTATTATGCCAAGTCGGATTTCGTCCATTTGGACACCGGCGTATTCAGAACCTGGTAATGGGAATTTCTGTTGAGAGATCCCCAGGCACATCAGGGGGGTACAGATCAACGGATCGAGCATCATTTATCCGGTCGTAAGCGTTTTTTGTGCATAATTGGCCAACCCCCACAGATTGGCCTCCGGCTTTCGGATGAGCATTACCGGTATGCTTGAAACGTATCCGGAAAGGCGGCCTTTGGCCTTGAAAGACAGGACGAAGGCCGCCCTGGTCAAAAACGGACGGATTTTCGGGGCAATGCCGCCACCGATGTAGATGCCGCCTCCGGCCCCATACCGCATTGCCAGATTCCCGGCCTCGGCGCCTAGAATGGATACGAAAATTTCGACGGTTCTGACGGTGATTGCCGTTGCATCGGTACCGGATAGGGCATTCCGTGCAATTATCGCGGCAGGGTCCTCTGCTGTTTCGATTCGCTTTTTCAACCATGACGGTTCAAAACAGATGCGTTTGTCTGCGAGGTACCGGTAGATGTTGCAGATGCCGGGACCTGAGCAGACCCGTTCATAGCTGACGTGGTTCCCGCGTTTCAGGAGGAAGTCCAGAAGGCCGATCTCCATGGCATTGGTAGGGGCAAAATCAGCGTGCCCGCCTTCGGAGGGGAAGACCTGAAAACCGTTTTCAGAAGGCACCAGGAACGATTCTCCCAATCCGGTTCCCGGTGCGATGAGGGCTGCGGGAGATCGAAGGCAGCGCTTTCCGGAATGGATGATCTCGATGTCGTTTTCTCCCAACACCTCTATGGCATAGCCCAGGGCCTCGACGTCGTTGATAATCCTGACCTCGGAAAACCCTATGGCTGTTTTAAGCTTTTTGGCATTGATGGTCCAGGTCAGGTTGGTAGCGCCGGCAGAATCTTCAGTCACCGGCCCCGCAACGCCGATGACGACGGCTTTGGGAAGAATTCCCAGCGAACTCCGGTAGTTTTGGATGATCTTATCAATTCCGGGATAGACCCGGCTCTCATAGATTTTGATGCCTTGCGGGAAGATATTTCCGTTCGGACCATTGCAAACGGCCAGTCGGGTGTGGGTACCGCCCACATCGATCAACAGAGCGCCGCCGTCGTTCCCATCCATTGATTCAGCTGTCCTTACGATGACATTGCCGGTATATGTGAACTCAGCGCTGATCTATGTGATATCGCCATGGTAAATGTGCCTTGCTGTCGGTTGTATCAGCCGGAATCCCCAACAGTCGATCCGATACCCCGGTATTGATTCTGACTGCAGAGAAACGCAGACGCTGTTCCGGGCTTGAAAGTGAGTCGTGTTTTTCGGGAAGGACGGGAGATGCGCCCATACGTGAATTAAGCCGGGTATGCGTATTTCGTGCTGCCGATTATGGGCTTGCATATCCGTTGCCGATGGCTGAAAGCGGCAGATTCAGCTCCAACTCCGGCACCCTGAGGGCGATCCAGGCGGTAAAGGTGTTGCTGTTGGGCCCTGGAAAGACCTTGTAGATCGTTTTCCATGGATAGGCGCGGGCGGCCTCGTCCACGGCGTCGATAAGATCATCGACGCCCGGTCCCCGGTGCTCCCTGAGGATGCGGGGCTTCTCGCCGAACCAGTAACGGTCGGGGACGTCCCGGGCGATCCGCATGACCGGAAGACCACGATATTCCCGCCAACCCACCACGTCGTACACGGTGTATTCGCTTTCGCCGGTTCGTTTGGCGGCGATCCATGTGTGGATGGCGAACCAACCCCGCCAACCCCAGGCGTCGGCACCGTAGACCTGCAGCACCGCTTCACGCGTGAGAGAAGGATCCGGAGCGATCCCCGCCGATTCTCGGCTGGCGGTGCGCCAGTCCTTACCGGAAAAACAGCCCGACAGCATCGATCCCGTCAGCACAACTATTGCGAATGACCTTAAAAGATCCATCTTCTTATATCGCGGGTGCTTCCCTTCCGGTGTTAACGGCCGATAGGGACGGGGTGATGCCCGCATCACCCCCCTGCCGGTACCTGAACGAGCCGGACGGCGATTGAGCCGTAACGGACCTCACCGGACGTCGAAGGTTGTATTCAGAAAAATATAATTACTATAATGGAATAGAATGTCAAGCCGTTACAGGACGAATCCGATTGAGTCGCCTGCCATCGTGTCCGAAGGTTATGTCAACTTAAGCTCAGAGGTACAGTTCGGGCAACGCGTCGCCTTGATGGGAATATCTGTGAAGCAGTTCGGACATTGCTTAGTCGTGGGTTCGGGTGGTGCTTCCTCTTTTTTGACCAGTCGGTTCATCTGCTTGATAACCATGAAGATGGCAAACGCGACGATGAGAAAATCCAGGACGGTGTTGATAAAGACGCCATAATTGATGGCTACGGCTTCCGCATCGGCTGTCTTGTCCTTAAGCGTGACGGCCAGGTTCGAAAAATCGACATTCCCCATGAGCATACCGATGGGCGGCATGATGACGTCGTTCACCAGAGAACTGACAATCTTGCCGAACGCGCCGCCGATGATAATGCCTACGGCCATGTCGACGACATTGCCCCGCATGGCAAATTCCTTGAATTCCTTAATCATTCCCATGTGCTGATCCCTTTCGTTTTGTGTGATTTGATCGTGCCGTTCGAATTTTTGATGCTTATGTCCTGCTTCATTCAGTTACGGAAGCGTTTGATCCCAAGGGGAAGTCCGGTGCTGTGGCCAACGACGCCACCTCAATTCCGGCGCCGATGCCCAACACGAAAAAACCATCTGCCGAATTGAACAATTGGGGTTTCATATCTCATAGTTCATGAGATTCTCCTTTTTAGAGAAAATGTCAATTCATATT
>NZ_JBFXGG010000137.1:0-2276 GCF_050178255.1 Desulfococcus sp.
ATTTCAGGGCCCTTGCAGAAAATCACGGCACGCTCCATGATGTTCGCCAGTTCCCTGACGTTTCCCGGCCAGTCGTACCGGCAGAGGAGATGCATGGCCGGGCCGGAGATGCGGGGGATGTTCCTGCCGGCCTCGGCGCTGTATTTTTTCAGGAAATGATCGGCCAGAAGCGGAATGTCCGCCTTCCGCTCCCGGAGGGAGGGCATGGCGATCCTCGCCACGTTGATGCGGTAGAAGAGGTCCTCCCGGAAGCGGCCCAGAGCCACCTCCCGGCGCAGGTCCTTGTGGGTGGCGCAGATGAACCGGGCGTCCGCCGTAAGGGTCTGCATCCCGCCCACCCGCTGGAAGGTGCCGTTTTCGAGGATCCGAAGCAGGGAAATCTGGGTCTGGACCGGGATATCCCCGATTTCGTCCAGGAAGATGGTGCCGCCGCGCGCCAGCTCGAAATGCCCCTTTTTCCGGTAAAGGGCCCCGGTAAACGCCCCTTTCTCATGGCCGAACAGCTCGCTGCCGATGAGGGTTTCCGTCAGGGCCGCGCAGTTGACCTTGACCATGGGGCCGGATCTTCTGGGGCTGTTGTAATGGACGGCATCCGCCGCCAGGTCCTTGCCGGTGCCCGTCTCCCCCGTGATCAGGACATTGGCGCTGGAGGCGGCCACATCCTTGATCCGCTGGAAGACCCGGAACATCCTGGGATCCCGGCCGATGAAATTCTCGAGCCGGTAGTGCTTCCGGCGCTCATGCCCTGAAAACCGGTTTTTGTCCAGGATCTCCTTGTGCCCGGCGACGTTCCGGATGAGGGATCTGACGGCCTGGAAGTCAAAGGGCTTCAGGATATAGTCGTAGGCCCCCGCCTTGATGGCGTTGACGGCATCCGACACGGCGCCGCTTCCCGTCACCATGACCACGAAGGTTTCGGGAAATTCCTGCCGGATCCGCTCCAGCAGTTCGAACCCGTCCATCCCCGGCATGACGACATCGGATATCACCAGGTCCGCCGGGAAGGCCTTGAGGATTTTCAAGGCCTCCTCCCCGCCGGACGCGGTCCGGACCTGGAAAGGCTCCTTCCCGAGGGCCTTGGAGAAAAGGTTCCGGATCACGGGGTCGTCATCCACAAACAGTATTTTAATCTTTCCGTCCACTGGTCTTCCTGATTGTTCCGGGCCTTGACGGCATGAAAGAAATGGGGGCAACGGCGGGAACTCGAAAACCGCCCGATTATGATCCCCGCCCCGCTCCGTCACGATTTTCCGGCCATCGATCCGCTTCGGCGCCCTTTTCACAGCTCGAGGCCATACCGCACCCCGAGCAGCCGCACCCGCAGGCGTCTTTCGGGGGCGCCGTCATCGTCCGCCATATGCGTCGGACCAGATAGACCGTCGATATGCCCACCACCAGCAATACAATCCATTTATCCATAATGCCTCTCTGCGGTTGCTGCGTTACACTCAGAATTCCACCGGGTAAACGTCCACTTGCCGGGACAAAGACGATAAAAGGAATCACTCGCCTCCGCGATCTGCCTCACCTATACAATAAGGCATATTAATGGTTGAAACAATCACCGCCTTTGCGACGCATGCGCCCGTCAGGGCGATAGGGGTTCGACGGTCCGGCCCGACAAGCCGAAGAGCCTATCCGCCCCGAGACGGAAGCGGCGCCGACAACCCATTCAATCCGTTGGGAAAGCGGCACGGCGGAAAAGGGTGTTGGTTTTTGTCCGGTTCTGTATTATTCTTCCCCTCGTATTTTTCTCCAACCCCCGGAAAGGACGGCAATTGTGAACCTTTTCTTCAAAACCGCGACGTGGGCCGGATCGGGCCTCGTTCTCTTCCCCCTTGCCCTGACCATCGCCGGCATCCTGTGGTTGAGGGGCAGAGCTGCCGATGCCCTGCTCGTTTCAGGGGGCCTTTTCGGCGCTTTCGTCCTGGTCCACGGCCTCAAGCGCCTGTTTGCCAGGTCCCGGCCCAACGTTCAGGATCTGTTGGTGTCCATGCCCTCGGATTTCTCCTTCCCCAGCGCCCACACCACCCAGGCCACAGCCTTCGCCCTTGCGTGCGCCATGGCGCTCTCCCGGCATGTTTCCACGACCGCCGGCCTGCTGATCTGGGGATGCCTGACCCTGACGGCGCTCCTGGTGGGCATATCCCGGGTCTACCTTCAGGTGCATTACGTCTCGGACGTTGTCGCCGGCGCCGTTCTCGGCGCGGCATGGGTGCTGACCCTCCACCGGCTGCTGAAATGGGCGGACCCGCAATTCTGAAAAAATGCCGCGG
>NZ_JBFXGG010000137.1:2376-7329 GCF_050178255.1 Desulfococcus sp.
CGGGTCTACCTTCAGGTGCATTACGTCTCGGACGTTGTCGCCGGCGCCGTTCTCGGCGCGGCATGGGTGCTGACCCTCCACCGGCTGCTGAAATGGGCGGACCCGCAATTCTGAAAAAATGCCGCGGAAAGAGAGGACGATTTGCGAAACAAGTTCCTGGGTACGGGCGAAACCGGTTTTCATCCCCTCCGGAAGATCAGGGTTGTCCTGTCCGGCCTGAAATATGCCGTCCGATACGATTTCAGCGTCACCTACAAGCTGATGCTGTCGGCCGTCGTCCTGTCCATCTTCTTTTTCTTCCGGAAGTGGATCGATTTCCTGCTCCTGGCGGCGGCCACGGCCATGATGCTGCAGGCGGAGCTCTTCAACAGCGCCATCGAGGCGGTGTGCGACTTCATCACCACCGAAAAGAGCCGCAGGGTCAAGGTCATCAAGGACATCTCGGCTGCCGCAGCCGGCATCTGCATCCTGCTGTGGGGGATCATTCTCGCCATCGAGACCTATCAGGTCCTGCGGCTGTTTTCGATTCTCCATTGACATTGAGGGAGGTCATACCGTGGAAAAGCGGATATCCGGCAAATTGCCGAACAAAGAGAAGCTTGCCGTGAATGACGACATGCTGCGAAAACATTTCACCGTCATCCGGATCATCTGGACGGCCATGCTCGCGTCGCTGGGGATCTATCTCGCGCTCTGTCTGCTGACGGGAAATACCGTTCGGCAGCCCGGCCCGGGCGAGGCCCCCCTCGACACCCTGCGGCGGATCCTCATCGCCGTCTCCGCCGCGGAGCTGGTTTTCATCGATCTGTTCCGGAGGCGTACCCTGAAGCCCAGGCCGGGGGTATCACCGGCAACGGCGATCCGGAAATACGCGGTGACCGTGCTGGTCTCATGGAGCGCCGCCGACAGCATCGGCATCTTCGGGATGGTCCTCTATTTCCTGGGCGACGACGCGGCGTACCTCTATTTCCTGATCGCCGTATCGGCCCTGGCGATGTTCCATTATCGGCCGAGATACGGAACCCTGAAGGGGTTGGCAACGGCGGCGGCGCCCCGTGAAGGGTGAGGCTGAGGGTTGAAACTGAAGGCTGAAGGACATAAATGCCGCATCCGTCAAATAAGCACCCCTATAGCCTTCAGCCTTCAGCCTATGGACAACAGACCGCCTTTCTACATGTAGGTGACGAACTCCGGCTCGATCAGCGTGGTGAGAATATCGCATCGGGCAATGATCCCCACCAATTTTCCATTATTCGTCACCGGCAGACGGATGACGTTTTTTTCCTTCATGATTTTCACGATGTCGGTCAAGGGCGTACTCACGTCCGCGGTGATCGGTTTCGGGCTCATGATATCGCCGGCGGTGATTTTCACCAGTTCCTTGCCCGCCAGAACGGCCTCCAGGATATCCAGCTCCGTAACGACCCCGATGACGCCGCCCTCTTCATCGGTAACGGGCATCCCGCTGTAAAACCCGTTCAGGAATTGAAAGGCGACGTCCCTTGCCGGCGCGTTTTTCCTGGCAGCCACAACGGGCCTGACCATCACATCCGATGCCTTCAGATTCTTCATCACCCACCTCCTTTTCTGGATTTCGTCGTTATCGATGCATCCGTACCCGCCGATTGTCGGCGTCTTTTATCATTCAATAGAAGAAAAAGGCGCTTTTGCAAATAGGGGCACCTACTCAATCATATGGGAATAATGCCTATATCGCATGAGGCATTATACCTACCGGCCCGAACAAATCAGATTTCAACTTTCATGATAATGAAATGACCGGCACCGTCCTATCAAAATCGAAAGCAGTCGACAGTTGAGTCGGATGAATCGGACGGATCAAAGAATGGGAGGGATCGGCGATGCGGATGCGGCATCACCGATCGCATGCAAGGGGCAAGGCTAATGCGCGATGCAGATCTTGCCGAAATGCCTCCCGCTCGACAGATGGTCCAGAGCGGCGTGCAGCTCCTCGAAGGCGAAGACCTGATCGATCACCGGGTGAAGCCGGTGCCGGGCAATCGCCGCGGCCATGGCGACAAAATCATCCCTGCTGCCGACAGTGATGCCCTGGAGCCGCACATGCCGGGTCACGATCGGCCCCAGGGGGACGTCCATGATGCCGCCCGAGAGCACGCCGATCATGCTGATGGTGCCCCCGGCCCGGACGGCGCGCAGCGACTGGGGCAGCGTCGCCCGGCCGCCGACCTCCACGATGTGGTCGACACCGTCCTTGCCTGCGATGTCGCGTGCGCGCTTACCCCACTCCGGCACCGTGCGATAGTTGATGGTCTCGTCCGCACCCATCCCGCGGACCCGCGCCAGTTTGTCATCGCTGGAGGAGGTGACGATCACGAAAGCCCCCAGCAGCTTCGCGAACTGGAGGGCGAAGAGCGACACCCCGCCCGTTCCCTGAACCAATACCGTGTCGCCCGGTTTGACGCGGCCTTCCGTGACCAGGGCCCGCCAGGCGGTCACCGCAGCGGAGGGAAGGGACGCCGCCGCCATGTCGTCCAGATGTTCGGGTGCAAGCGCCACGCCCTCCTCGGGAAGCACCATCAATTCGGCCATGGTGCCGTCCAGCTCACACCCCAGGCTCAGGGAGAGCCTTTTTTTGTTCGGCTCCCCGCTGATCCAGCTCTGAAAGAACAGCGGGCAGACCCGATCCCCGATGCTGAGGTTGCTCACGCCCTCTCCCACCGACTCCACGATGCCGAGGCCGTCGCTCAGCATGATCAGCGGCAAGGCCTTCATTCTCGAGCCGTAGCCGCGCAGGGGAACCAGCAGATCGCGGTAGTTGAGGGCCGAAGCCTTCATCCTGAGCCGCACCTGTCCGGATCGGGGCTCCGGCTCCGGCCGCGTGTTGATGCGCACGTTTTCCATGGACCAGGCATCTTCAACCTGAAAGACGCGCATGCGTCACCTCCTCGTGTCTGAAAGAACCGTCAGCGATATCTAAACTTCAGCGGCACTTGAACGAAACCGCGTGGGCGCGGGCCGTATCCTACCAGCACCGGCCTATGAAAATCGAAAGTTGAGTTGTTGAATTGAAGCCGGCTGAACATCAACCTTTCCCCTGGGGCGGCTTTGCCGCAAACAGGGTCAGCTTGAGTTCGGCATCATCGATCAGCCTGTACACCGGTCTTACACCCGAGAGCTTTTCGCTTTCGGTAATGATGATCGGAACACCTTCGCCGCGCTTATCCATGATAAAGCTCCGTTGACTCCCGACGGCGTTCACGTTCATCGGACATCGCGCCAGCAGGGAGGTCAGCAGTTCGTTACGCGAGGATTGGCGCTCCGAGAGGCTGTCGATCGTCATGGTGTTCGGAATGGTTCCCGGTGAAAATATCTCCAATCGGTCGGCAAAAAGATGAAGACGTATCTTCGACCCGTAAATCGCGTAATCACGGTGGGCCACCGCATTCACCACGGCCTCGAAAACCGCGTTCATGGAGAACTGCGGCGTCTCGATCCGGTTGGGCGCCTTGACGGCATAAACACGCATATTCCGTTCGACGAAATTGCAGGCATCCCTTATCTGAACATCGAGGGGCCCTGTGATATCCTTGGCATCCAGTTGATAGGCGGCATTTCGTTCTGAACCGCGATAGCAGACCGCTTGAATAAAGGCGCTGGACATGAACGCTTCGGGTGCGTCGCACGCCATTAGGATACCGCCGACAGTGGGGCGAAGAACACCGGTCTCATCCAAGGCAACCAGCTTCATTTTTTCTAAAAACACGTCATCATCCCGGGGCGAGACAACCGTCCTGAAGCGTCGCCACAACCTGGGGTTCAAATCTTCAAGACCGGCATGGGGAACCGTTTGTTCATCAAACCGGACAAGCCTTGTCTGGCTCCGCTGCTGGAACAACCGCGCCAATACATCCGGCCGCATCTGCCGTTTCGAACTCCCGATGCGGCGAAAATATCCGCCCGGACTCTGGTGGACAAACAGACTTCTCGGCACATCGATTCGCAGAATAAGCTTCTCGCCTCTCTCCGGATCGGAGACGACGAGCTTGCGGATCAGGCAGTCCAGGGGCGGTTCTATCAGATCATTACAGATTTCACGCAGCCAACTCTCAACGATATCCAGTTTGTCTGATGGGATACCCTGGATTTTTCGGGTCTTGTCATCAACGCCCAGTACGATGATGCCGGTATGCGTATTCGCCATTGCCGCAAGTTCATCGGCCATACCGTCACGATGCGGACCTTTGATCTTGTTGCCGGCGAACTCAACGGTTTTGAGCTCGAGAACGGAATCTTCGCCCAAGGAGATTTGCTTGAGGAGTTCTGTAAGGCTTTCGTACATCAATGACCTCCAATTTATTCAACCGGAATCGCGATTCATGCAAAAGGGACGGTCGGATACGTTTTACAACTCCTCTATATTCCGCCACATCCGGATCACGCGGCCTATGCAAAGGTCGTGCCAATCCAGCGCGGTAGGTATCGACGGATGTCCGTCGGGAAAAGCAACACCTAAAAGAATTGTCCAATAGCTATTTTATGCCTGACAATTTTATTTTATCATGAATACCGGACCCAAGCAAACAGCTTGCGGCGAATAAACCGAAAGCCGAATCCAAAAGAACCTGATCGGTCGGCCTTCGCGTCATCGTAGCAACCCATCGCGATCTCTCTTCCCGTCTCAAAATCGAAACCCGACCGTTGCGCCAAAATTCCCGAGGCCGCCGTCCGCGATTCTCCGAAAGTTTTACACGGCCGTAAGCCTTCGGGCTGCAAGGTTATTACCGGTTTCATTTCTGAAAAAATCGTGTTATTTTCCAAACTATATACCAATTCCCGCGATTAGAATGAATAAACAGAGGAGCTCCGAATATGAAACGCGTTTTACTTGTTCTGGTCATGATGTTATCGACGGCGATGGCCCTCACCGGCTGCGGCTACAATACCATGCAGCAGCAGGAAGAAAAGGTTTTC